>CAIYTJ010000590.1 GCA_903929065.1 uncultured Bacteroidales bacterium
AACACCTATACGTGACTTGCTATGCGAAGAACGTCAATTCAATCAAAATGTCAAAGAGCAACTTAGCTTATTTTAATATCAATACATGTTAAATGTAAACGCAACAGCAGTAATTCAAGATAAAAACTTTGAACTTTTATTTCAATCCAATTCAGCAATACAATTGCTCCACAACTACTTTTGCCGTTACAAAGTTTCTTTAAATCCATTCGAGCTTAAAATTGCAAAAGAATTTCCGGATATTTATATTCAGTCTATAAGGCTTAATCAGGTTTACCTAAGAGAAAACCGGATTGATTTCCTATGTAATCTTAACTTTGAAGATTCCCATAAATTACATCAAAAGGTATGGAAATGTATTCATGAAGAAGAACAAAAAAGATGGAATTATATTTATGAAAATATATCGGCTCTTTTAAATACTCCTCTGACAGAGATTTTATGTCAAACAGTAATCTGGTTGGAAGAGTCACGTTTTAAAATGAGCAATGTGCAACAAATGACACATTTAGGTTCAGTGTATAGTTTTTTTGTAGAATACTTATTCTCAGAATTTCCAGAAAAAAGGTATGAGATAAAAGAAATAGAACCCTTAATCATTTGTTTGAATAATGCGGTTAACAAATTGGATGTAAATGATTCTGGTTTAAATGAGAATCCAGTATTTAAAATCCTGCCTAATATTAGTATTTGGGTTGAATTTAAAGATGCTATAATTATACCCTATAGTTTTGACCTGAACATAGAACCGCAAGAAATAGATGGTGCTATTTTCCTGAATCAAACACCTGAATCATATTATCATTGGAAACTAGATGGTGAACGATATGCCTTCAATCAAAATAACTATATTAATCGTGCAAAGCAAAATATAGAAGTAAACTCTTTTGATAATGAAACAGAAATGCTCATTAGTGCCTGCACTATGTTTTTATCTGATTTACAAATACGAAATTTTCAGTTGGTAAACGTGAAAGTCGACATTAGAAAAGGTGTTGAATTGTTTTTAGAGGCAAGTAGGAGAAAATTATATATATACATGAGTAGCTTTGTAGATTATGCCATAACTTTTAATAGTTGGGTTGAATCCTATTCAATATTTACACATCACAATAATAACCGGATAACAGGCTACATACCATTTCTATTTGCGAATAGTAATGAGTTCAGGAGTTTAATTAGTTTTAGTTCGGATGACTTGATAAATGATATTTTTCAGATTTTTGGTTTTGAAAGTTCACCAAAGTTGAGGTTTAATAGATTCAATTTAAAATATAATGTCTGGACAAACCCACTCTTAAAAATTAATGACCGGGTTTTTTGTCCCGATATATTTTTTGCTGAAAATCAGTGGATTTATTCATTTGCTCAAAACGCACTTTCTGGAGAACATATTCAGACAGATACAAAACAATTAGAAAAATATTTAGGGGAAGAGTTTGAAAAAAAGGACTGGAAAGTCAAAATCACATCTGACAAAGAATCAAATTTAATGAATGGAGATGTGGATATTTTTGTAGAAGATGAAAATGCTTTATTATATATTCAATTAAAACGTCCATCATTCAGATTAAACCTCAAAGATGCATACAATGAATCTATTAATTCCGACTTGAAAGCATACTCTCAGTTGAATTTGGCCGAAGAGTTTTTAAGTTTAGATAATCCTATTTATGAAGCAAAGTCAAAGCCAATTAAATGGATTGTTTCCACTTCATTTGAAAATATTCAAAAAGTATTTTATGGGTGTAGAAAGATAAACTACTTTGAGATACTTAATGTATTAAGGAGTGCGAAATTTCAAACTCTGTCAGAATTTATATCGATTATTGAAAATGACAAATTACTGAAAAATACAAAAATCAGCTTGTTTACAACACATGATTACAGAATGCTTTTAATATCTGATAATGAGTTAAACCAATATAATGAATTATTTAATAATGCTGTTTCACTGAATAATGCAGGGTTAAAAGAAAAAGCTCGAAAGATGTTTGAAAAATGTATTCAATTAAAACCTAATGATATCGACGCTTACAGTGCCATTGCAAATATCTATGCGGATTTAGGTATGTTTAATGACGCAAATGATTCATTTAGAAAAGCACTCGAAATTACCCCAAACGATCCCTATACATCACTTGATTTCTCACTCACATTGATGGAAGGGGGTAAGTACTTTGATGGACTAAATTATGCATTAGATCTATTTGAGAAATATCAATTGTTCCCAGGAATTGATGTTCTATTTACAGCAAATTTTATCAAATATTATAGTTTCCTAAATATAGAAGAAAAAACCAAGTTGCTTAACCGTTGGAATAATTTGAAATAATAAAAACAAGTTCAGTTGATTAAACACCCGCAGGGTCCATTTAATTTAATCAATATGAACAACCAATTTATTACTTCAGTAAACTTCCATGTATGGGAGCCCTGCAACATGCATTGCAAGTTTTGCTTTGCAACATTTCAGGATATTAAACAAACGATTCTTCACAAAGGTAATTTGCCCCGGGAACAAGCCTTAGAAGTGGTTAAAATGCTCTCCCAATACGGGTTCGAGAAAATATCATTTGCCGGAGGTGAACCTACTTTATGTCCATGGTTACCGGAATTAATAGAACTAGCCAAAGATTTAGGAATGACTACTATGATTATTACCAATGGTAGTAATCTAACCGACCGTTTCCTAAAAATCAATCACGAAAAATTAGACTGGATAGGCATCAGCATTGATAGTTTGTCTTGCGAATCGAATCTGAAAATAGGCAGATGGATATTTCGGTGAAACTGACCCACCGTTTCGGTGAT
>CAIYTJ010000591.1 GCA_903929065.1 uncultured Bacteroidales bacterium
GTAACGGGAATAGAGTTTATAGATTTACTTCCAATATAAATTATATTGTACAAGAACCCGAAAAAGAACTTAAACCCAATGAATTACTTTTATTAATTGATAGCAGTTACAAAAAGAGTGAAGATATTTTTACTCGCCGCCTCAGTGAATACACTGATCAGGTAGTGCCTCCTTTCGATTTCCAGGACGAAGAAGATGAACATCAGGACACCATGAAAAAAACTGCCCAAAGATCATTGGTATCTTTATTGGACTTTCTTTATATAAATAAACAGAATTAATTTCTAAATAATTTTCTACATACGGAGTACCTCTGTTAACCACTGCAATTACTCGTTGCAAAATTTTATTTCTAACAGCATTAAGCACACTCATTTTTGATTTCCCTTCGGCAACTCTTCTTTCATAATATTGTTTGATGTCGGGAACATATCGTGTGGAAGAAAGTGCAGCCATGTGAAGTGTTGATTTCAAATTCATATTGGCAAAATTCGAAGTTCCTGTTCTTCCTTTTACACTTGTTCCTGATGTATGAGTAAATGGAGCAACACCACAATAACATGCAAGTTGCTTGGCGTTATTCATTCGTGTAAAAGCATGTGTATACACCATGAGTTCAGTAGCCAATATTTCTCCTACTCCTTTGATGGATGTTACTAATTCAAAAATATTTTTCAGTTCCTCATCTTGGTTAATCAATTCCATCATCCGTTTTTCTATTGCCGTTTTACTCTTTTGTAAACCATTAATTGCAGCTTTATTTAGTTTGACTAATTCCTTTCCGGTTGCTTTATCAACTCGTTCCATTTCGCGAATAGATACTTTAATAGATTGATAACTTTTGTTGATACGATCACGATTACTCATCAAATCTTTGATTAGCAAAAGTGTTTTACTTGATAGCGTAACATGTTTTACATTATCAACATTGGTCATTGCATAACGGGCAATTCGATAGGAATCAATCTTATCATTTTTGCCTCTGGTCATTCCCATGCTTCGTTTTAAATGGAGTGCTGATTCCATCCAAACTTTTGCTTCATGCATGAGTAAGAATTGTACAAATTGACGTGTGTAAATTCCTGTATGCTCCATGCAGAACAATGCATTGTTGTAACTAAATAGATTTGTTGAAAGCAACCACGTTTGAAGTTGTTTAAATCCTTTTATGTTGTTTTCAAATTGCCCGTGCTGATTTAAACCATCAACGGTAATAATACTTACATCGAGTGTAAGTTTGGAAACATCGGTTCCAATAAATGTTTGTTGGATTTGTTGTTTTACATTCATAATTTTACTCTTAAGGAAAACGAGTTAACCAATGATTATGTGAATCTCAAAACCTTTATAATGGAGCGTTATCCTAATATCTATTTGAGTCGTAACATAACCAAAGAGCAGGGTTCTATATCGTTCCATAGATCTTTAAATCTTGTTAGCGCATAGGTCGCCCTGCTTTCGGTTAATTCTTTTTAACAAGTAAATGTAATTTTCTTTTAGATTTGGATGCAAGTCTAAAGGTTAGCAGCTATTTTAAATACAACTACAATGAGACAAACATTCAAAACATTCGGACTGTCTCGTCCTAAAATAGGTTTACACAAAAAAGTGTAAACAAAATGATAAAAACAGAAAAAACAATTCAAGAGAAAGAGGCTATCATAGCCGAGTATTTAATGGGTGAATATACCTATCGTAAATTAGGAGAAAAGCACGGAGTTGATTTCAGATTGATACATTCGTGGGTAACAAAATTTCAAGGCAAACCATTGAGAAAAACAAAACCTAATTTTCCGAAGCTTCCATCATCAAAAGAAGAAATACTTCCAACTGATGTAAAGCAATTACAAGAAGAACTTCGTAAGGCGAAGTTGCATAACAAATTGCTCAATGCAATAATTGATATTGCAGAGGATCAACTTAAAATTGATATCCGAAAAAAGTCTGGCACCAAGCGGTAGAAACAGTAGAACAAAGTGAGCCTCGTTGTATAAACGACCTTTGTTTGCTGCTTGGTTATAGTAGGCAATCCTACTATCAGGGCATGAAATTTATTCAGCAGAAAGCATTTGAATCCGATATTATTATTGAAGAAGTATTACGTTATCGTAAGGGTCAAAAGCGAATGGGTACAAGAAAATTGTTAGGCGAAATGAACAGTTTTTTATCAGCACATCATTTTCAAATAGGCAGAGATGCAATGTTTAATTTATTATACGAACGAGGATTATTGGTTACAAGAAGAAAACGCAGAGGATGTATTACAACACTCTCAAAACATCGTTTTAAAAAGTACCCAAACATTATCCGGGATTTTATTCCAATAGCACCGAACCAACTTTGGGTATGCGATATTACTTATATTCATCTGACAAATGGCTTCGCTTATTTAAGTTTGATTACAGATGCGTATAGCAGAAAAATTGTAGGCTTTTATTTGAGTAAAGATTTATCTGCACAA
>CAIYTJ010000592.1 GCA_903929065.1 uncultured Bacteroidales bacterium
AGAAATCTTTTTTGAATTTAGAATCTGCCTGATTTGCAAATGGATTTGATGGTTTTTGAATTGTCTTTCTTTCATTAGTAAATCTTAGAAAGTCTTTCAACCTTTTTACCTTTAAATCTGTCTCTATATTTTGATTTGTGAAAATCTGATGAATTTGGTTTTGTTTATATTCAAGATTAAACTGTTTTGAGTTTAATCCCAGAATCTCTTCCTCTAATTCACTTTCGGAAAAAACTTTATGTTTTTTGGTCGACAAATATGGTATGTATTGTCTTATTTCTAATAATGTTTTCGTTTGTAAAAGAGATTCCGCTTCCTTATCTAATATGTTATAGTATTCTGGATTGGCAATTATTTCATTTATCTTCTTGTGAATTTTTTCATTTATTTCTTTTGATGTTTGATCACTAACATTCTCAGTTCTAGCAATAGTTATCTTGTCTCGTTTTTTTTTATTTAAACGAGTTTTGAGTTTAAGAATGAGGTTAAGAATTGTTTTGAAAATATTCATTTATAAAATGATGTTTATTTCATTAATTTTTGAACTTTTGTATTGAATATCAAATGTTTTCTTAGGTAAATGCAAAGATATGAATTTAAAATTCAATAATTAGTAAATTATTACATTTTCTTTAACACAAAACACAGCTCCTATCTTCTAGACAGCTGCAATCAAACTTTATATTAATTAATTCATTTTTGCCTATATGTGGTGTTCATAAATCTTTTGATAACAAACCGAAAGGTTTCGGGTCACCTAACCGATCTCTTTCTTCCATTATTTACCAAATCTGCGAGAGGTTGAATGCATGAATCCATACTTACTGTATTGTTTTTTACAAAAGTAGGGAGAGGGGTTTAGTAGGAAAAGGACAAAAAAGAACCCCACCGGTGGGGTGGGGTTGAATTAATTTGATTATAATGGATTTGTAATTTTATTCATCGATTGCCTCTTCCTCTTTAATACTAATTTTAATGCCCTTATTTTTCAAGAATTCGTCAGTTCTACGTGCAACTTCGCTGAAATCGTTATCTGTATAAGAAATGGAAGTAATCAATTCATGTTTAAAGGCATCTATCTCATTCTTAAATTCCCAATTTTGCATTTCTTTTGAAGCAAACATTACAATTCTATCTATTATTCTGGCACCAATTGATAAAGTTTGCTCACTATAAGTCGCAACTGTATGTAAAAGAGATATAAATTTATTTTCTGATAATGATTTTCGTGATTCAGTAATATCTAAAAATTTTATTGGATTTGTAATCCAACCTTTGTAAAGGTCAGATTTTCCAAATGCGATTAGTGATCTGTCAAACGTTAGAATAATCCAGTGTTCGCCATTATTTACTATCAAATCATTCGTAAATTGTAAAGCCCAAATATCGTGGTTTACCAAATGTGTTGGTTTATCAATTTGAAAGTCCTGAAGATGATATGTATATTCTTCTTCAAAGAACTTACATGTTTCATGATCGTAAAAAGGAACTTTAACAAACTCAATATTTGCTTGATTAAGTATTGATTGAATGTCTGTCATTATTTCCCTTATCCATCTTTTGATGTCGCTCTTTTCAGTTTTTATTGCTGAACTATATACAGACAAATAATCTAATAAGTTATTAGGAACTTTTATACCATTTTTCTTTAAAGCGTAATAATTTGATACAAATGCATTCCCAGAGTGAATTAGTTCATTTTCATCTAAATCTAAACCACAGTACTTCCTAGCATGTAATAAGTGACCGGCACATTCATTTATGTAGAAGTATGGAATAAATAACTGAGTGTCTAATCTTTTTGCTCTTGAGATTGAATGAACAGAACTATCAAAATATCGATTTACACAGCCACTAAATAATCTTGAACAGATATAAGGAATTGCAGAAGTAGGTTCTAATAAAACCTTAAATTCAGACCACCTGTTTGCTCCTAAAGATTTAGCTGATGAAATTGGATCTGCACCTTGCAGTGCTAGATACATTGAAGCTCTAATTATTTTAGTTATTAAAGGATGATTAGAAGCAAGATTTAGTAATTCTTCTATAATCTTATTCAGATCTTCATTATTTACCTTTTTCTTTTTTAGAATGTATTTCCTAAGTTTGTCGATTCCTGAATTATCAAAATTTTTAAATATTGGGTGTGAAACAATACTAGCTCTAATCTCTTTTAGGTTTGCCAACTGCTGTGAAACAAAAGTATCAGCAAGCCAGACAGAAATTGTTCTTGAATCTTCACTATCCCAGTCTATCCCATAGTCCCTTAATAAGTCTGTTTGTGCAGCAACTAAATTCGATAATTCACGACTATAAATTTCCTTTCTTGAATCAATATCAGATTTAGCAGAAATTTTTAGTTCAATCTTACCATCTCCATTTCTTGTTAATTTTTCTTTTCCAAATAAAGCACCAATTCTTTTTCTTAAAATATCTTCTTTCCCATCATTAAGTTCTAAAAAGTTTTTGACTTCATTAATTATCTCGTTTTCGTCTATTCCAGTATTATTTGAAAGAATGAATAGAATTGTGTCATCATAAATATTGTCTTTTAATTGGTTGCTATCACTTGAGAGTAATGTGTACGAATGTAATGCCATTTCTCTATAATCTATTGTAGATTTAGCTTGATTAGATGGTAGTGGAGAGTTAGTTTCTTCAAGAAATTTCATCAATTTATTTTCTGCAAGAATTAGAGATGCAATTGTACTTGCATCAAAACAAATACATTGAATATTTAAATCGGTACTAATCTTGTTTTCTAACATTCTTATTTCTGTTTCTGTAAGTATGTAAGTTGATAGAAAGTAATATCTATTAACTTTTAACTTATCGATAGATTTAACTGCATCGTTATAAGCCTTATTTTTAATGTCAGTTTTCTGAGTTGTAATCTGGTAAGCAACAGGAGTTCTTTTCCCGAATTCATCTAATTCCGAAAAATCGGTACCACCATCGTTTGCCCCATCTACATTAATCGCCAACAAATTAAAAATGTCTCTCAATACGATTTTACATGCTGCTTCGAAATAATGCTTTCCAAGCTTTGTAATATGATTTGTAAGTGTTTCCTTATCCATTTCTGATTATTTATTATACTTTATAAAGAACAAGATACAAAGATATGAATTTAATTTTCAATAATTAAACATTAGAAACTGCTTATTATTAAAAAAAGTGTTCCAATCTTCACAGACAGGAGCACTTACACTACATAATATTTCATTCAACTCTGCCCATTTCGGGCGTTTGCGCCTTTTGCTACTTTTGGCGCGACAAAAGTAGTCCAAAAACGGCTTTTCACCCCTTGTTTCAAGAAGCGAGAAGCCTATTTTAAGCCCTTTTCAGGCACTTACAGCGTCAAACTTAATCCTTCAATCATCTGCAAAAGTGCGGGGTTTTTCGTTCCCATACAGGTCAAAAGCCCTGTGTCCACATTTTTTTCAATCGTGATTTTGTTCTTTGTAACGCTCACTTTCACAAAATCGCCCTGCTCAAAACCGTACTTTTTCAGATACTCCCCTTTGATGTTTATGGCGTTTGTGTATTTGTTCCCTTGTGCAGCC
>CAIYTJ010000593.1 GCA_903929065.1 uncultured Bacteroidales bacterium
AACTTTTCATTGATTTACGATTCACAAAATGGACCAGTTCTTTCACCTGCCTATGATCTGTTATCGACTTTTTTAGTAAATCCTAAAGATGATGAGGACTTAGCTTTAACTCTGAATGGAAAAAAGAAACGGTTGAAACGTCATGACTTTGAAGTTGCATTTAATAACATGAGATTAGATTCCAGACAACAAACCAATATCTTTGCTAAAATGGAAAATGTCCAGAGCAAATGGCTTGAGTTAATTCAAATAAGTTTTTTAACCCCTGATTTCAAAGAAAAATATATCGAACTTATAAACGATAGATTTGATAGATTAAAATAAAAAAACAGTCAAGTTTCACCTGAAAGCTTGTTTGGCTCTGCCTATAATTCCATATAACCAATATACAACAATTTTGTACAAATGAAAATCCAATACGCCTCCGACTTACATTTGGAATTTCCGGAAAACAAGGCATTCCTGAAAGCGAACCCATTACAAGCAGTGGGCGATGTATTGTTGTTGGCAGGTGATATCGTACCATTTGCGGTAATGGATAAACACAATGACTTTTTCAACTTTCTATCCGATAATTTTGCAGTTACCTATTGGATTCCGGGTAACCACGAGTATTATCGTTTTGATTCTGCAACTAAAAGTGGTTTATTGAATGAGAAAATACGAAGTAATGTTTTTCTCGTCAATAACATTTCTATAGTTCTTGAAGAAGTAACGTTTCTTTTTTCGACACTTTGGTCAAAAATAAGTCCGGCTTATGAATATCAGATAGAAAGGAGCATGAGCGATTTTCATGTAATAAAATACGGAGGTTCTAGATTTTCGGCACAACGATTTAATCAATTACATACTGAAAGTCTCAACTTTCTAAACAATGAGTTGGGAAATAAACAAACAACTAAAAACGTGGTAGTTACACATCATGTCCCAACCTTCATGAATTATCCTCCAAAATATAAAGGCGATATCCTGAATGAAGCTTTTGCTGTGGAATTGTTTGATTTAATTGAAACAACAAATCCTGATTATTGGATATATGGACATACACACGAAAATACTCCTGATTTTGAAATTGGAAAAACAAGATTATTAACTAATCAATTGGGATATGTAATGTATGGAGAAAATGGATTGTTTGATAATCGGATTTCATTTGATATTTGATTGTCACAACAAATTACCTTTTGTCTGAATTTATAGAATCCCAAAGAAACTATTCACTTATGGCAAAAACTATTTTTTCAAGAAAAGAATTTTACGACCTTGTTTGGTCAGAACCATTAGCAGCCATTTCCAGGAAATACTACATTTCCTACACTTGTCTGCGTGAAGTTTGCAATGAAATGGCTATTATCATTCCACCCAATGGATATTGGTCTAAACTGAAATTCGGCAAATCAGTTACCAAAGATATTTTTCGGGAATCAACCACAGAAAAACAAGAGATATCTTTATGGCTAAGAACGGATGAAGATAGTGAAGAATACTTCTCCAAAGACACAACCGCATTAAACAAAAACAAAGCTGAAATTTCAAAGAAGCTAAAGTCTGAAGATGCAAAGAAAATTAGTCCCCGAAATGTTGACCCATTAATCACCATAACCAAAGAATACTACAATCATAAAGACAGTAAAAATTGGAATTATAAAAGAGGCAATACGTTTGTAATAAACGTATCAAAAAATCTGTTACCACGTGCCTTGCGTTTAATGGAGCAATTTATAACTATGATGAATGCTTGTGGGCATTCTGTAATAGGAAACGCTGGTAATAGCTTTGCTGTAATTTTAGGTGAAGAGCTCCAAATTTCAATAGCTGAAAAATCAAACAGAATTAATTATCAGGATGGTTCTAGGCTAAATTCTAGATTTGATTATAATGGTAGATTATGTATAAAGTATTATTATATGTACCCCCAAAGAGAATGGGCAGACAGTACTATTCTTTTAGAAGATAAGCTATTGGATATAATTGCAAAACTTGAAGTGATTGCAGACTGTAAATCTTGTCGTGTCCGTCTAATCCCGAGGTAAACAGCTTAGAAGAACGCTGGTCTAACGCCAAGTCGGTAACGTCTTTCTGATGGTTTGAAAACGTGTGG
>CAIYTJ010000594.1 GCA_903929065.1 uncultured Bacteroidales bacterium
ACAAAATCTTGAGAAATAACCTGGTTTAACATTCTTGGGGTTTGAACACGATTTAAAAGATTGTTGGGAATACAGGATTTACAAAATCTTGAGAAATATCCTGGTTTAATATCATTGGGTAGAAAATAAAGGTTTAATTACCCCCAAAACTAAGTAGGATTCTTTTTGTTGAGATTTTCCATATTATACAATCAGGGAACAATTGCAAATATTTTTCCAGTAAAACTTTAGGTAAGCTGACAACTTTGAGAATTTGAGTCATCACACAAAAATATTAGTTTCTAGAGCGTGTAACGTGTTGAAACAATTTTGCAACCAGAAATAATTATTGAAAACAATTTGTGAATAGACAAATAAATAACTGATTTTGTCTGAAAATTTGTCTGTGGTTACATCTTGTTATCCCTTATGAACACCTTATAATGCCTAAGAATTAATAACAGCCCATTGATCAACTGTTCAAAGTTTTCTATTTTATCCCTATAATTATAGGCTGAATTATATTTCACCTCATTGAACAGATTCTCCCAGATCCGGGCATTTTCCCAATCCAGCCGGCTGGCCAGGGCGTATATTATATCCTCAATAATTTCAAGCAACGCCTCTGAAGACTGATCGTTTTCATAGACCAGGTTCAGGAGTTTATCAATGAATTTATCTGCTCGGCTGATGAGGGCAACTTTGCGTTCCGGGGTCATCACACAAATATAATGGTAATCGGATCGGGAAGTGTTTGATTAGCTATTTTTATCCACAAGGTGGGCATAATTAGTGAGTATAATAATTTGAATTTCTCTTTAAAATTTTCGAACTTAGCGTTATTCGTCTGATGGGCTATGGTCAGCTATTTGTTACTTATGTAAACAATACATTTTAGTAACGTATTGGAAGCTAAATCGTTGTACCGCGAATGTTCTATAATGTCCACTTCGTTATGTTGAGTAGCCGTTTCATTAAAAAATCAAAGCGGATAGGCTACTTAACGATAACGAAAATTATAACAACAGTTGCGGGGCTGATGGCTGGCAATGCGGCTTAATAGCTGTTACTGAATTACGGCTCAAATAGAAATGTTCCATCAAACGCGAAGCTGCCGGATGCTTACGCATCCTACAAGGACGAGAAGGGGAGAACTATGTTCGGGAAAGTAGTATATTTACACTTCACGATTAAATTCAAACAAGATGGGCGATTTATTGAACGCAGTCAAAAAAGATATAGGACATTTCAAATGCCCAACTCATGGCGAAATGCCCAAAATTTCAGTAAGTGGAGATAAATTAAATATGACAACTTGTTGTGATGAATTTAGCAAAACCCTCCAAATAAAGATGAATAAGTCAGTTGAGAATTTTACTAAAAAATCTATGGATAATATTTTCAAGAAGATGGGGAAGCGGTAATTATTATTTACAACATTGCATTGATCGAGTTGATATTATGCCAATAAAGCTATACTATTAATTCAACACATTGTGGATAAATTCCACTCCAGAAATTTGGTAATATCAAAAAAATGTTTCCCAAAAATTTTGAATTAACATTGCATTTCTCGAATTTGGCATTACTTTTGTGTCAAATTGTGTGTTATGGCAAACGTAAATGATGTGGCGAAGTATTTTTTATTTCTGGTTGATCCAGAGGCTGGGGATTTAATTTCTAATCTAAAGCTTCAAAAATTAATTTACTATTCACAAGGATTTCATTTAGCAATGCACAACACTCCATTATTTGATGATGATGTATTGGCTTGGGATCATGGCCCGGTTGTAGAATCTGTATATCACAGTTATAAGCATTTTGGAAGTAATGCAATTCAAACTCCCGATGGATTTGATGATAGTGTTTTAACAGAAACGGAGAAAAGTCTACTTAAAGAAGTATATGAGGTTTTTGGGCAATTTTCAGCTTGGAAATTAAGAAATATGACCCACTCTGAAAGGCCATGGCTTGAAACTCCTAGAAATTATCCAATTGAACGGGAATTAATGAAAGAATACTTTAAGGGATTTATATCTGAATAAATGAAAATTAATCAACAGAAAGGATCTAAGGGAGCTAATATTAGCCCTACTCCAGATAATTTCCCTAAATCTCAATATAATTACCCAATATTTTGTCTTAAATATCTTCATAAGGATTTTAGTCTTTCTAATTGCGAGGAATCAGAAAAATCTAAATTGATCGAAAGGATGCATAAGCTTAGTTCCATGACTTGGGAACAAATTAGGCAAGCTCAACGACATGGACTAGGACAGGAAATTATACCTCAAGATTCTATAAGAGCTGGCAAGCCACCTCATGTTACTCCAGAAGTTAATTTTTATGCACTTAGATTTGATGGATTAAAACCATTTGTTGGCTATAAGAAGGACTTTATTTTTCATATAGTATATATAGATAGGGCATTTACTTTATATGACCATGGGTAATTACAATATATTTATATGTGGAAATTTATTTTTTACTCCGAATACACCACGCTAATATCATGCGAGTTTATAAACTCGGTATATTCTTTTAAAGTATCTTCAATCATGTGTAAGGTAGTGGCATAAGCGTTTATTTCCTGATACTTGTCTTCAAATTTATCAGTTGCTAAATACCTGCCATCAATAAGTAATTGCTTGAAATGTTCCCAATCATTAGCCGGAATACTACGTTCTAATGCCCAAATAATTAGATTGATCAGTTTAATAAGCTGTGCGGTTGATTCAGGATCGACATAAACAGCGTATTGCGGTCTATGTAGCCACTCAATTAGTTTGTTTGCCCTTCTTGTCAGGGCTTGCCGTTTTTCTTCAAGCATTGGTGCAAATATCGCACAAATTGTGGATAACTTCTTTTTTTGGAGGGTTTATTTATTCGTAATTTAGCTGTTATGTTAAGTGGTCTTAAAACTGTTTGTCCCACATCAATTATTGCAGAGTTGATAAATGAAAGTTTAGCTCTTTTTTACTAAAGCGAATTTCTTTTACCTGCTTGCAGGGGTTCGGAAATTTGAAAATATCATTAGCTGAATAAGTGAATGCAATGTTTCACCGTAACAACATTCGACAGTGAACGCCGAAAGGCAAAATAGCTAAATGCCCGCAGAATAGGGAAGTAAAGTAGGGGCTTGATTTCGGCAAGCAAGCATGTTAAGTGTGAAAATTGAACTTTTTTTACTTCTTTTAATGCTAAAAGCTGATTTAAAACTTAGTAACCTAGATAGGTTCACTGGAGAATAGACGGGGTATGCTTACTACTCAATAAATCAACTATTTACATAAAAATAAAAATAAAAAAGCACCGCAGAATCGGTGCTTTATCTTTATATTTGTATTGCAGACAAAAAATAAAGAATATGGAAAATGTAATAAAAGAGTATGAACATTATTTGCAGTCAATATTAGACGATCATACCGATTTGCCAGATGGATCAACCGCAGGCGGCATGATAGCTAAATTGAGAGTATTGCAAACATTTATTGAGGATTATAATAATAGAGCAAATTTTAGAGCAAATGAAATTTTATCGACTAACGATGATTCAGATGGAGTCCTTAAAACTAATCTCGAAAATTGCATTAAGGAGTATTTCCAGAAATACAAAAATGAGATTTATTTAAATAATTAAATTACCGCCCAAGGGACTATATGTAAATGACGATTATCTGGATTGTCTGATATTTTAGTGTCCATATCTTCCAATATAGCCCTTATTTGCTTTAAGGCATCTTCAGTATTTGTCCATTTTATCTCTATTAAATTACCGCCGATTATTTCAATTTTACAAGACATTACGCAATAGTTTAAACTCCGGCAACCCGCCGAAGCGGTTAATTAATGTTGTTTATTTCTGTTGAGATTTGGCACAATGTTTAATCAAAGTATTGCCGCTTGTCAGCCTTTAAATAACGCAGTTAAAGTTGTTTGTCGCTCACCGTCTGATAGTTTTATTATGTTGAGTAGCTTTAAACGTGGTAGATTCAAAATAAAGCTACTTAGCATAATAAAATTATCGCAAGACACTTAAGCCAAACTATTTTAACAAGTTACGCATCGGAGTTAAGAGCAATTGTTTTATAATGTACTATTATATGTTAAGACTCGAAAGTTTCTTAAACCAATAGGAATACCAAAATTGTCTTTTTTGAGCGGCGGAGCATTTTTGAAATAAATTTTGAAACTAAAAATGAAACTATTATCTTTGTAAAAATAAAAACACCGAGGTTGTAAGGCTCGGTGCAGTTATAGGCTAAGAGATTTCTCTCACGATGTTAGATAATGCGAATCACTTAACCGTCTTTAAGACCGAAGCTCGAACTTCGGTTTTTTATTTTTTTAGAAGTAGAGCCAAAAAAGACAAACAGACATTCCTATTGGTTTAAGAATACTTACTCGAACTTAATATATCATAAATTATAGAACGGATATTCCGCTTCTTCGGCTACAAGTCAAAGGTATGGATAAAATTTTATAAGAGGTAGATTCTTTCAAATATTTTATCCATACCTTTGACTTGTAGCCAATCAGAAAGAGCAGATATTTGTTCTATAATTTACATTATGTTAAGTACGCTAAAAGGGAAATATACAGGGCGTTGAATCTACCTATGGATATCAGTTTGGTCTTGAGTTCTGCCTTCTACTATTTTGTGTTTAAATACCAGGCACTTTATACGTTGCCTGTACTTGCCTTGGCAGTCTACTCTATTTTGTGCTGCGGATTATTACTTTTGTAACGGTATTTAAACATACCTTTTATGGACTACCAGAGAATGCTTGTTGAAGTGCGGCGGCTGAACGGTTTGCATAAACGCACCGGCAACCCGGATCAGGAACTATTTTATACTGTTGGTCCCACCGACCCTGAGCGCCGGTGCAAATTTGAAGAAAAGCTCATGATGGCCATGGATATCTCCCAGTGCCTGGACCTGGTATATGAGCCCCGCCGCAATGAGGAACTAAAAATATTTGAGGTTGTGGCTACCTACAACCCTTTCAGGGAGATCACTCAGCTTTCGCTAAAGGTTTATATTCCGGTTTATTAGGGCTGATTCTGTATTTTTATTGTTACTAATGCATGCGATGCCTTCAGCATCGGCGCAGGATCATGATTGGTTACTATAAACATTTAATCCCTTTTGGATTATCAGTTAACCGTTAATAACCTGAAAAGTTTTACTTTGGTATGCTATCGTCATTAATATGCCCTACCTATACTG
>CAIYTJ010000595.1 GCA_903929065.1 uncultured Bacteroidales bacterium
AGGTTTCTGTTTCATGAAATGAAATAAATGTATCTATTTCTTCTTTAAGAGATTTCCAGTTATCAAAACAGTCATCCAGATCTTTAAATCTCCAGTTAAAAAGGATTTTAAATTTCACCTCAAAAACTTTTTTCAAGGAGGGTATTTTTTCATAATCTTCGCAGATTTCCCAAAATTCCTTTTTAATGCGAATCAGGAGTAGAGACTCCATAATTCATTGTTAGTATAAAGTGTTTATATTCAAGAAAATAAGTGTAAAATAATTTGTTTAATTCTCTGAAAATCATTATCTTAGAAGAAAATTCGCAGTAATATTCTAAATATGATTTCCAGAGAAAAAGAACATAAATTAACAGCTATATATTTCTATATTTGTGATTTATATGAAAAAGAGCTAAAGATTAATTGTCAACGATTCAGTAATAATTCAAAACCTGAGTTTACAGATCAAGAAATAATGACTATTTATCTTTTTGCCGGACACGAACAAAGGTATTTTCAAATCAACGAAATTTATTCATTTACAAAAGATTATCTTTTGTCTTGGTTTCCCAAACTACCTTCGTATCAAACATTTTCATATCGACTAAATTTATTGACAGGTGCTTTTCAGGCACTAGCAAACAAACTTATTAGTTCATTTAAACCAGAGGATTGCAGTAAGTTATTCTCAATAGTCGATTCAATGCCTATTATTACCAGTGGTGGTAGAAACAGGATTGGGAAAGTGGCTTCTGAGATTACAGCAAAAGGTTTTTGTTCGACTAAAAACATGTATTATTATGGGTGTAAAATCCATACAATGGCAAGTGTTAGACTCGGCAAAATTCCCTTTCCTGAAAGTATGATTATTACTCCAGCTGATGACAACGACTTGACAACTTTCAAGCAAGCATGGGGTGATAATATCTTTTCAAAAGTAATACTTGGTGACAAGGCTTATTCTGATAAAGAATACTTTAACCACAACAAAACAAAAACTCAAGATATTGAAATGCTTACTCCTATAAAAGGAATAAAGGGTCAGACAGAAGAAATAAAACAAAGAGATAAAGCGTTTAATGAACTATTCTCATCTGCTGTTTCTAAAGTAAGACAACCAATAGAGTCTTTCTTTAATTGGTTAAATGAAAAAACAAAAATTCAAAGAGCGATGAAAGTCAGATCGACTGCCGGATTACTTATTCATTTGTTTGGTAAAATGACAATGGCTTTCATTTATCTAATTTTTTAAATACTGATTCGCATAAATAATAATGGTATATGCAATCTTGATTCTTCAACAGCTATTTTCTGTAATTTCCGGGTGAAAGCTACCGTATGGGCATTCAGTAAACTTCCGCAGTTACCTTTGCGTATAGCATCCATATATTCAGGTTTGAGCGATGGAGTGTTTGTCTCCCAATCGCTGCTGTACATCACCATTTGACCAATTTGTTCGTCGAGTGTCATCATTCTCATCACCGAGTCAATCCTGAAATTGAGCCTTTCTTCCTCAGCCTTATGCTTATCCTGTTTGCATGAGGAGAGCAAAA
>CAIYTJ010000596.1 GCA_903929065.1 uncultured Bacteroidales bacterium
TAAAACATTGGTATTAATCTCCACTTTATTATTTCCTACTTCCAGTTGTTTATCAATTCTTTGAATTTGTTGCCCCACTGCATTGTAAATTTCAATTATAGCTTTTTCTGATGTTGAGACTGGTATTGTTATTATGGTTTGATTGTTAAATGGGTTTGGTGAAGCCACAATTTCATTTAAAACTATTGATTGAATGCCGGTTGCAGTATTATTTTCAAAGATTATGTCTTCAGGTCCGCTCGGGCCAACCATAGTTTCATCAAGCGGACCATTTTTAATAATTGCTTGTGAATTAAATTCATCAGCTCCGATATCACGGGTACCAACAGCCGGCTGACCTTCCATATCTTTGGTTACAAATTCATTTCCAACCGAAGCATCGATGGCAGGACTTTCAGCAATCAGTTTATATATATTAAACTGAGTTTGTTGATTGCAATTCAAACCATTAGCTCTGCAATCTGATTGAATTAATAATGGATCAATTGTTTTTATTTGAGAATTATTAGTTCCGCTTAAACCCAGTGTTGATGTTCCAGAAGGATACATAATATTATTCTGAAAACTAATTCCGGCCAAAGAAGTTGTGCTATAATACTTTATAAGTGGATTTGAAGTAGCAGTTACTATGTTGTTGGCTATCACACAATTTATTGGTGCTTTTCCATACGAACTGCCATTGTCAAAGCCGATTTCGATATTTGAATTGTTATTTATCAATGTATTAAAAGCAAAAACAATATTTTCCGGTAAAAAATGACTCGATAAACTGGTGGAGGTATTGGTAACATCACCGTTTGTCAATGTACACGCAGCATCCCATTTGCTTCCGGTAAGTCCTTCGAAGTAATTGTTGATAATCTTATGATTTAATCCGTAAACGCGGACACCCCCACAACCGATGGTACCTCCGTTGAAAATGGCTGTTTTTCCTTCACCGAAAACGAAATTTCCTTCTACAACGCTGTTATTTCCCTGACGAAGACTTATGGTTCCAAGACAACAACGGAAAGTATTATTCCGGATAGTATCGCAATTGCTTTTGACTGAAACGATTTCGGGATCACCATCACAATCTTCAAAAAGATTATTTTCAACCACAGTAAATGCATCTTTGTGGCTTAAATCACTAACTCCCAACCGAATGGTTTCCTTTTCGTTGGTTACGCGCGGTGTGTTACTCCTGAAAATATTATGATCAATCCGGTCGTGTTGCGAAATGGCTGGAATTGATCCGTGACTACCATCAATAATCATCCAGGCTCCCTGATCATGCTTACCATCAAACAGATTGTGGTCAATCCGGTTGTGATGACTGTTGCAAACCTCACTGTCCCAAAGATCACCAATAGTTATCCACTTTGAAGTCTGGGTGGTATCTGTACTATTTATCATTTTAAACCAGTTACGTGTAATACGAACATAATTGCAGCCTTCCATTTTAAAAATAGTACTTACCGGATCGACATTGAATGCAAAACCTTCATAGCTAACATAACTTTGATACGAAGTATTGAAATATGTTGGTCCAATAATTTTTGCACCAAACAAATTCTTTGATTTTATTACGATAGGTTTCAAAGCTGATCCGCCACGGGATATTTTTAAGCCTCCAATATTATAATTTCCATCCAACACCACCACTGAATCGCCGGGATTCATTACTGCCATGGCATCTTTAAATTGCTGAACGGTAGAAACTATTCTGGTTACAGAAGAAACTTGAATTTCAGAGATATTTGCTCCAACTGTCATTGCACCATTTACCACAAATGAAGTTGGATTTGTGGTACCTGTTAGTCCACCTGTCCAACCGTTGAACTGATATCCCGACTGCAGTGCCAACGTAGCTGTAATGGTTGTCCCATCATAATATGTTGTTTGTTGTGGCGAAAGTGTGATTATAGCTCCAACAGGCTGATTTACAGTAACGATTGATTGTGTGGGTGGATTTGCTGGATCAACAATAACCGTTGCGCCAACAGCCATATTTTTAGTAACTGTAAATGTTGTAGGATTAACCGTTCCGATAACATCGCCGGTCCATGTAGAGAATTTATAATGTTCCGGAATAGTAGCTGTGGCAGTTACCTGATCATTTAGTTGATAAACGGTTTTTAATGGATTCAAAACAATTGAACCACAGATAGGTTGGGTAACGGTTATTGTTCTGTCGTTTGATGATTCCTGAAACGTAATACCTGAAACAGGAGTAGTTCCAATGTACATGTCATCGATGGCAACATCGGATACACCGGCATCCATATAAAAACGGATAGAGTTAAAATCAAAACTTGTTGCTCCATTTCTTATTTCACGAAAAGCAAAAAGTTTGTTTTGAACAACACCATTGATAGCATATTGACATTTTGCACCAGCATTATCTATTTTTACAGTTATTCTTGTCCAGGTGTTGGCAGTAAACAATGGCTGAGTAGCCCAACCTGAACTTCCATCATACATTTTAATTTTTCCTGAAGTTTGAAATTCAATCAAAAAACTGCGATGAGTACTCGTTCCTAAATCATATCCGTTTATTCCAAATGGAGCGGCAGGTAAAACTTTAAATTTTATCCAAAAATCAACATAAACATCACCTGTTAATCCTGTTGTTGTTGATGAGTAGGGTGTAAAATCAGTTTGCACAGCAGTAGTGGTTGAAGATATTTTTAAGCCCTGACTACCTGTTTTTGAATAATCACTGGATGCGATGATTGTACTTAAACCACTTGTCACTGTCCATTTGTTCTGGTTATTTATGGTTGCAACGCTATAATTATCAGAACTTTCAAAAGAAGTGTTGATCGCTGTTTGAGCGTAGAGGTAAGTGTTTGCACTTAAAAACAAACAAAAAATAATTGTTTGTTTGATAAATGTTATTGAGAATTTAAAATTAATAAAATTGTAGATTTTGATCATTAGGCCGAATTTAAACTTTAGTGAAATTCAATAATTTTTCATTTTGGTCAACCAATTTTGGTTGGTCGACCAAAATTACTTCTTCTATATTCAACAAAAAAATAATTTAAGCATTATTTTAAAAAACCTGCTGCAAAACATAATAATCACTGAAAACATTACAAGTTATGTTCCATTATATAAGTTTACAAAATTTATTTCATGTGTTCATTTTTTGTTAATAGTTGTTGTGTGGAACTCGAAATGAACATGGTAATTTGGTTTAATCGCCTGTTTTAATGCTTGAAAATTCAAATACTTGAGTATATAAGTAGTGTCTAAAATATAATGTCGTATTTTCCTCCAAAATTGGACAACACATACGACAAGCGTTCTTTGAGATTCTGAAAACAGATATAAGCATCAAAAGGTATCCATTGATACTTGATTCTACGCCAAAGAATTTCA
>CAIYTJ010000597.1 GCA_903929065.1 uncultured Bacteroidales bacterium
CAATCTTCTCCTTGGAAAAAGTGTCAGGATCTTTCGTGCCTAAAATATCGGTGTTTCTGTTCCAAATATAATTATTCTTTACATAATTCATAATTGAATCAAACTTTTCTGTTTCTGTTTTGCCCTGAAGCCATTTTAATTGATTAATTTTCGGTGCAAGTTTCTCACTTTTATTTAGATAGCCTCCAAAATTGTTATTTCTGATCAGATAATTATCCAAATCTTGCCAGGTTGTCCCCATATCTTTCGAAGTTCCATCGGCATATAATACTTTAGAGAGCCTGAATACCATTTTAATCATATAATCATTTGCTGATGAAATAAAACTATCATCGTTAAATGCAGGGATATTTTTCATTACAAATTCATTATTCACATCCCTGAAATGAGTATTGACATAAGATTGTTCCTCTTTTGAATTATCAACATAGGTTTTTTGGGAATCAAATTTAGTCGCACCCTGTAATGTCCACTGATACTGGTAGAAAGGTATCATTTTGGTTACATATTTGCTGTAGATTACCGGTATTTTCCATTGAAAATTCCAGCTTCTGAAATTTTCTTTAAACTCCGAGCTTAATATGTAATGGTATTCAATTACTGAACCTGCTTTTACATTGGGAAGTTGAAATTTTGATACCGACCAGAATTCATTCAGTTTTTCATCGTGTGTAGCATTTAGCTTCAATTCTGTTTTTTTTATTTCGCCATTTTCAAGATTATAAGTACACGCTTCAATTTGTGTAATTCTTTCAGTTATTAATCCTTCGTGATAAAAAGGAATTTCGACTGTAGCCCATTTAACGCCTTCCTCTTTGAAAATTTTTATTCGGGTTGTTCTGTCATAATTCAATTCAAAATAATCATTGTTTCTTTTAAATGACGAAACACCAATGTCATAAATAACAACTGCATTTGCAGATTTATCCTGAGGATAAAAGCTGAATTCCAACTCTTCCTTGGATACTTTTCCAAATTCGTTTACAAATTCCTGAGCAGCAATGGCAGACATCATACAAATCATTGAAACCAATGATAAAATAGTTCTTTTCATTTTGAATTATGTTTTCAAATATTTAATTGCAAATCTATTAAAAACTTTTCAGATATAAGAAACATTAGTAAGTTATCTTAATTTTTTTATCTTATCATGATTTATACATCCTTTATCATTAAAATAATTACCTTATTACTCAATTTAATACACTGCTAATACCTGAAATATAAAAATGACAACATTTTGTTTAATGTTCTAACAAATTTGTTTTGTTCTTTGAATACAGATATTAAAAAAACATTACTTTTGCAGTAGTAATCAATTCCTGTAATTTTTCATTGAGTTTTTTTACGATGGAGCCAATCATACCACCCGTTGACAGGGAAATTTTAAAGAATGAGCTGACAGCGGATAAATTTCTTCGTCCAACAAATAAGGCTCATAATGATATTTATGTAATTACAGCACACAATTCACCTAACATAATGCGTGAAATTGGCCGTTTACGAGAACTTTCATTTCGTTCAAGCGGTGGTGGTACCGGTGAAGAAATTGACATCGATGAATATGATTACATGGAAAAACCTTACTATCAACTGATTGTATGGGATCCTACTGCTGAAGAGATTGTAGGTGGTTATCGTTATCTGCCGGGGTTCGATGTCGGTTTTGACAATGAAGGTCAACCAAAGTTCGTAATGTCTCACTTGTTTACATTCAGCGAAAAATTCATTAAAGATTATATTCCATATACAATTGAGTTGGGAAGAGCATTTGTTCAACCCGATTATCAAACGTCTAAAATGGGAATGAAAAGTCTGTTTGCTCTTGATAATCTTTGGGATGGACTTGGTGCATTAACACATACTATTAAAAATGCACGGTATTTTATCGGAAAAGTAACGATTTATGAACATTATCCCGTTACTGCCCGTGAATTAATCTACGAATATATGTATCGTTATTTTCCGGATCCGGATAAAATGATTATTCCCAAAGATTATATTCATGTAAGTGAGCAAACCAAGCGTCATGCTATTGAGATTTTTGAAGGAAATGATTCTGTAAGTGATTATAAAACACTTCAAAAAGCAATCAGGGCTGAAGAAGAAACAATTCCACCACTATTTAATGCTTATATAGGTTTATCAAATACTATGCGTTTTTTCGGCTCTATATTCGATCCCGACTTTGGTTCAGTTTATGAAACCGGTATCATGATAACTATTGCTGATTTGCTTGAAACAAAGCGTAAAAGATACATTGAACCCTACCGTGAGTATTTGAAAAAAGTTCTTGAAGAACGCAGGATAGCTAAAAAACTCGCAAAAGAAAAGAAACTGGTTGAAAAATCAGCTAAAAAAACGATGAAAATTGAAAAGAAAAGGAAGAAAAAGGAAAAATGATTCTAAAACTATTTGTTTAAGAGTAATTCCCTTGCATTTTTAATGGCAGCTTCTGTTATATTTTTCCCGCTAAGCATTTGTGCTAATTCATTCAATCGCTGATCATTGCTTAACTGCTGTATATGAGTTTCAGTTTTCAAACCGCTTTCATCTTTGAAAACACGGTAATGCTGCTTGCCTTTTGCGGCAATTTGAGGAAGGTGAGTTATCGTAATTACCTGCATATCGGCACTCATTGATTCCATAATTTCTCCCATTCGATGTGCAATTTCACCAGAAACACCAGTGTCAATTTCATCAAAAATTATAGTCGGTAAATCAGCCTTATGTGCTACTAATGATTTGATTGCCAGCATCAACCGTGAAACCTCACCACCCGAAGCAATTTGTGCAACCGGTTGAACAGCACGATTTTTATTAGCTGAAAATAGAAACTGAATTTCATCAATACCATTTTCGGTATATTCATTCATAGATGTAATCGCAACCTGGAATTGAATATTAGGCATACCTAATTTTGTCAGTTGCTCAATCATATAATTTTCAATAGGCAAGGCAGTGTCTAGTCTGCTTTTTGTCAATTGTTTTGCGTGAATTTGCAATAGATTGTATACGTCATCAATTTTGGCTTTTAATGCACTAATCTCTTCATCGTATGAATCAATTTTCAGCAATTGTTTCTCAAAAGTATCATGCAATTCTATTAATTCACTTACCGACAATACTTTATATTTTTTCTGTAAGGTAAATATCTCACTAAGCCTGTTTTCCACAACCTCAAGTCTGGTTGGATTAAATTCTACCCGTTCTTCAAATGAGTTAATTTCAGAAGAAATGTCCTTCAATTCAATTAGTGCAGATTGCATGCGTTTAAACCAGTCTTCACCATTGGGTATATACATTTTGATTTTGGAAAGTGCGGCTAAACTTTCTTTGAGTAGCTGAAGTGACATATTTTCGTCTGTCAAAAGTTGTGATGCTTTCAACAGTTCAGATTTTATTTCTTCAGAATGACTTAGCGTTTCCTGTTCAGATTCAAGTTCTTCCTGCTCATTTACTACCAATTTGGCATCAGATAATTGTTGATACTGAAACTGGATATAATCAATATCTGAAGCTTGCTTCTCAGCCGTTTTCTGCAAAAGTTTTAGTTCTGACTGCAAATTGTGCCATTGAGTAAAAATCTGTTTATAATCAGATAGTATGGCTGAATTTTGGGAAATAGTATCAACCACATCGAGTTGATAACTCACATTTGAAAGTAGTAAGTTTTCGTGTTGAGAATGAATATCAATTAGTTGATTGCTTAAATCACGAATTAAGTTCAAACTGACAGGTGTATCATTTATAAAAGCCCTCGATTTGCCTGAATTGGTAAGTTCACGCCTAATGATGCATGATTTTCCTTCATAGTCGAGGTCGTTTTGTTCAAAAAAATTATTGAGATGGGAATATGTGGAAATGTCAAATTCAGCTTCAATAATGCATTTTTCTGCATCAGTTTTTAATGATTTAATATCAGCCCTTTGTCCTAAAATTAATGATAGTGCACCCAGAATAATCGATTTTCCGGCTCCTGTTTCACCAGTAATAACTGATAAGCCGGAATTAAAATCAATATCCAACTTCGAAATTAATGCGTAATTTGAAACATGTAATGATTTCAGCATAAGGCTATTTCAACAATTGTTCGTATCTGGAAGTTTGCGTTGGATTTACATCACACAAAATCTGAACTGCATCTTTTTTTTCTTGCGTACTTGCTTTTGAAAAAATATTAATTATTTCATCGTTTTTGGCATCTAAAAAAGAAGAAATCACAATGGCAGATGGTCTGGCACGGTTTGCTTCCCGAAGTATTGGTAATCCTTCTGCAATTCTGGCTCTTGCATTGGTTGCGTTAGTTGACATTTCATCCAAGCCTAATCGGTGATATTCATAAAAATAATTGCGGTATTTTTTAAACGCCTCATCTAATATATTATTAATCAAAGCATAACGATTTTTTGTGGTTTCAAAAGCTTTCCATCCTTTCCCTAAATCTGCACCTTGTGCTGCATTCACAATACTTTCAGCAGATTGAAAAAATGGAGTTCCGCCCAATCTTGAATAAGAATCCATATCATACCCGATTATTAAATAAACATAATATGCTAAAACTGCAGTCAAATTGGATGTTATGTTATTACTATTTATTTCTAGCTGATCAAATTCCTTATAATTAAATGTAAAATCATTGTCTTTAAA
>CAIYTJ010000598.1 GCA_903929065.1 uncultured Bacteroidales bacterium
CGGTCAACGACTTCGCGGCTTTTCTTGAAAAGCGAACTTAATTTTCCGAAAACAATTCCAAAGGCTGTGATTATTACCGGAATAATGACCAATACATTTAATGCCAGTTTCCAATCTATGGTAAGTAACAAAACACTTGCACCGATAACAATGAAAATGGAGGAAGCTAGATTTACCACCGCCATCGATACAAACATTTTTACCGAATCAACGTCGGAAGTGAGGTTGGTGAGCAATTTCGACGGATTTGTCTGTTGGATAAACGAATAATGCTGACGAGAAATTTTATCAGTCAGCTTGGTTCGTAAATCCCGTGCCACCCGTTCTGAAGCGTATGTTTGTAAAATTCCCTGCAGAATGGTAAATATGAAAATAACCAGCGAGGCAATAAGGAATTCGACTATGATTTTAGTGAACGAAAAAGATCCTTTTGAGAAATCGTCGATGCTGTACGATATAATTTTTGGTATCGCCAGATTAACTCCATTGCTTAGTAATGCAAATAGAATCAGCCCGAAAATCATCAATTTATAGGGTTTTAGTACCCCGAAAATATTCGGTCCTTTCGGTTTTCCGGTAGGTTTAGTAGAAGTATGTTGTTTAGCCATTCACAATCATTTAATTTAAAAGCATGCAAAGGTACAAATTAGAGTGCTTACAGAATAACTGATAAGCTTTAAAATAACATTATCGTGTGTGAAAGGTTGTAAATAAAAAGGCTGGCTCGAACATGCATTGAGACAGCCTGATTATAATTTTAAATCGTTCATTTTCGGTTTATTTTTCTGCTAAAAATTCTTTTGTCTTAATTACCGTTGCAAAATATGCATTCAAAGCTGCCAGAAAAGCGTTATGAACCTCATGTGCAGAAACAGTTTCGTGACCAATTTTCAATTCTTTGGTAGCACAAGCATCCCCAATCAGCGTAATATTGAATCCAATATCTTTGGCAGCCCGAACAGTAGTGTCAATACACATGTGGGTCATCATGCCACAAATCACCAAATCAGTAATTTCCATTTCTTTCAGGTAATCCAGCAATCCGGTTTCACGGAAACTGTTCGGAAACTGTTTCACAAAGAGTTTTTCAGATTCCAGCGGCTTTACATTTTCATGAATTTCAGCCCCTACAGTGTCAGGAAGAAAAAATGTGGCTGTCGGACTTAATGCAATGTGCTGAATGTGAATGACCGGAAGCGATTCGTCCCTGAACCGGCCAATGATTCGGCTGGCATTTATACTGGCATGAAATGAACCTTCCAACGGATTTGTTCCGTTTTCGAAATAATCGTTTTGAATATCAACGACAAGTAGAGCCTGATTCATAACTTTTTATATTATTTATTCCATTCAATCGAAACAATAATTTCATTTCTCCGACCGATAAACTGATAGGGTGGATTATAACCCAGAAACCTGAAATGTCCAAAAGTTTTGATCCCTTTTTCAGTTAGAATATTTCTCAACTTTTCAGAATAATGTTTCAGTTTTTCGTCGTTGGCATAACCTCCAAAACGGATTACAGCAGCATATTCATCAGGTACTTCATTAATTTTAACGGAAGTATCTTTTGGATTTGGCAAATTAGTTTTATTATATGCTGATGGCATTACAAAACTCATGGTTGAAAGCGTATCGTTTACATCCATATGAACCGGTGAAGTCATTGAAATGTGAACGGACGATTCATTATTTCCAAAAATATACCCCGCCAGTTTGCGGAATCCGGGTGAAGATAAATCCCGGTAATTGTTTGCTTTGGATTCGATGGTTGCAAAAGTCGCAGCAGGATAAAACCGTATTTCAAAATTCTTTTCTTTTTGTATAACGGAATATTTTTGTTCTTCGGTTCTGTTTGATGCCATAATAACAATTGATTGAATGAGGACGAAAAATAAGAAAAGTACAATTAATGTAATTCTTACTGTTTTCATAGTTTGTTTAATTTATTTTACAATTAAACAAACCGATTAATCAAAAGTTTTTTTGCTAAAGAAAATAGTGCGATTGATAAAAACTATTAATCATCTTTGTTTCCTTGAAACCCGCATTGGATAATATTCGTAACTGTTTAATCCGTTAGCCGGATCTTTTTCAATTAATGTTTTAAGCTGATCTTCGCTTTCTACCGCTACAATTGCAATGCCATAACCGCCATTAGGGTCGGCCACCGGACCTAAAACCAACACCGTTTCATCTTCAATATAGGGTTTCCAGTATTCAATATGTTGTTTCATGATTTCACGTTCAGCTTCAGTCATATCTTTTGTAAATGAAGCCCGTGGAGGATTTAATTTCAGAAAATAATTGAGTTTATTCATACTTTGTTATTCTACAACTTTTATTATGAACGAAATTTTATCGAACAATGTTTTTAGAATCCAATCTTAAAAATAAAAATAACAGTTGATTAAACAAAATAATCAGGAAATTGCTGAGAACTTCCTGATTATTCTTTTAAATGTTGGATTAATTTACCATGCACCCAAAATCATTCCTGCCAG
>CAIYTJ010000599.1 GCA_903929065.1 uncultured Bacteroidales bacterium
CATCTAATTCAGTTGGATATAAGTTATTTATTTCTATTAAATTCATTTTGTTTTTTGTTTTAAATGTTTATTCAAAGCTACATAAAATCTAAGAAATCCAATTAACCGATAATTCCGAATTTTTTTAGTGGACACTAATGAGTCAACATATAAATTTAATGTAGCCTTAATTTCACTCTTATAAGGATTCCTGTTTAGATATATGTTTTCTTCTTTCTCCAATCTACACTTCTCTTTAGTGTCAATAATTAAAGGGTCTTTTGCATACAATACTTCCGGAACTATATAAACAGAGGTGTCACCACTTGAGATTTCAAGTTCACGAAGTTTAAATCTGTTTGGAGGAGCTACTTCAACTTTTGTCTCATCATTTTGGGGAATCTCGTTTAAAACTGTTGATTGTTTTTTACTTTTTGTTTTAGCAGGGAATGGTGTAATTTTTACTTTATAACCTGCTTTTAATTTCGCCCAATATCCCAATGGAGGGGTCGGGATATCCATTGATTTACATTGCTTTCTTAATCCATTGTCTGACAATCCAAATCGCTTGCATAAAGTGGACATTGGTTCAGACCAAACCAAATCGTATAATTCTTTTCGTGTAAGTTCCATATATTTCACCGATTAAAAGAGTTTCTACTTGGGTGTAATTCCGCATAAGTCTTGACACGAGAACTTTCTACCCATTTTACTAGTTCGTCTTCAAAAAAATAGAATTTATTCTCCTTTACATAATGAGGCACCGCATTAGTACGTATCAGTTTATTTATTCCATTTTTAGTTTGATCCAGGATTCTACAAGCGTCTTCAACACCAATTGGACGATGTTTGTCAACACCTAATCCCAATTGTGATTCAATATGCTCTAAGAGCACCCTCATTTCTGCAATCTCGTTAATCAGATAGTTTACTGCTTTTGGTACATTTTGCAGCGTTAGCTCTTCTTTTTCTGTTACGTTGTTCATAATTTTCACTATTAAAAAGTTTATAAATACTTTATTTGTAGCATAAAAACATATCAATATAACAAGACTAACCATCAAACCGTTGTCAGGATAGTTGATTTTATCCTTAAAAAAAGCAATAAAAAAGACCTCCCTTTTGGGGAGGCCTTAATACTACTACAAAAGGTTACCACACCGGAAAGTAGTAGTTTTTTAGCGATTTTTGCGCCGGATAAAATTCTTCAAAACCAATGAAACAATAAAACTCACAACAGCGCCAACAACGGCAAGAATAACGGTTCTAACCAGGTCTTCAACAAATACATTGCTGAATACCGAAAACATCATACCGCCACAGGTACCTGCATATACTTGGCTATCACTGCTTGTTTCAAGGAGTTTCATTTTCTGTTGTTTTTGGTTCGTTTGTGTCAACAGCCGTTTGACTAACAGCTGTTACCACTCCACCTGCCAATGCAATATA
The DNA here is from genome assembly GCA_903929065.1 of uncultured Bacteroidales bacterium. Lineage (GTDB taxonomy): Bacteria > Bacteroidota > Bacteroidia > Bacteroidales > Paludibacteraceae > Paludibacter. The sequence goes on from CAIYTJ010000599.1 coordinate 1,429, forward strand.
TCCAGCTGCAGCTACCAGACCGGCAGGAAGTGCAATCGGAGAAGCTAAAATGGCTCCGCCAATGGCTGCCAAAGCCAAACCGATGGTCCGTAAAGTTTTGAAAAAAGGAGGAGTTGGAGCTTTTACCCGCTGAACAACACTCATGTTGTTGGGGTTAATCGTTGTTTGATTATTCGCAGTTTCCATAAAACTTGAATTAATGTTTAGATTCTACCTTTCTTAGAGTTTAGCCTCTGTTCCCCTCTCCGTGCGGAGAGGGGTTAGAGGTGAGGTCTACTCAACTGCAATGATCGCCAACACGTTGTACGCATTGTTATTCAGAGAATAATCGGCATTGTTCACTTCTTGAACAAAGTCAATCGAAAGCAGAATAAAGTGAGTGCCTTCTACTGCAGGAACCTTGGCTGGTTTCAAAGAAACAGCTTGAGCTGCGGCATCGGTTGCAATACGCAATGGAGCAGAAACAGTCATTTCCGATTCACCGGTCAAAAAGTTCACACTGGCAAAACCACTTTTCAAAACAATGTGAGATGCTCCACTTGGAATACTGAGATCTTTCTGAGGTGTCAGTGCCACGATACTGATTTCACCTGTTTCAGTATCTACTTCAAATGCTTGATACAACACAGCTCCAAGAACTGCATTTACATTGAAGTTAAATCCAAGCAACAAAGCTTTTGCTTCGTCTTTGGTCATTCCTTCGCCAACATGGCGTTCACCCCTGGCGTTAGCCTCGTCCATGTTTTTGATTTGGGCCATGATTTGCGTCAAACGTGAAGTAACACGTCCATCCGATGCATCCTTGCCTAATACCCGAACAGCATCACGCAATAATTTACCTGCTGAGGCAGAATTTGCAAACTCAGCACCATTTTCACGGGTACGGGCAAATCCTGGATCATTAGCGATTCGGGAAGCATCCACACCACCTTTTTCACGCGCAAGATAACCATCTTTTGATTTGTAGAAAGAGATTCCACCAATGGTTCCACGCAATTTTAGAATACTTTTTTGTTGTGCCATAATACTATGTTTTTAAAATTATACGGCAAAATTATATTCACCAGTATCATTTTCGAACACAGGCACTTCCGGCATTGTCTATTTTTGCCGTTTTTGCCAAAAAAGGCTTTATTATCCATATAATTTTTTGTAAATTTGCATTGAAAACAATGACACAATGGAAGTCAAACGCATTTGCATATACCCGAAGGATGTGCAACTCATTACCGGCAAAAGCGAACGTTACGGCAGATTCTTGCTTGCACAAATAAAAAGACACAACAAAAAGCAAGAACACCAATTCGTCACCATTGACGAGTTTTGCCAATACACCGGACTAAATGCCGAACAAGTACATCCCTTCATTAAAGGATAACAGACTGTAAAACCATACCAAAAGTTAGTTATCTTCCTACATATTATACTTAAACCGTACTAAAAAATAGTCTGCAATAAATGCAAAACCAATAGCAGGTATCTTATTTCTGGCATTTAGTGTAATCCGAATAACTGATTTAAAATCAGTATAGAGGAGATAAAAACCGTATGAAAAACTAATAAGTGTACAGCATGAAAAACTAATAACAGTACAAAACTACCAATAATTTAGTCAAATCATATAAACTCCGGTGCTTCCGAACCACCTTTATCAATAACATGATCAATTGGTGATTTCGTAATTATCCTTTTAGGTGCTCTCTTTTTAATAATGAGTCCTGCATCTTGAATCTGCCGACCAATTGGATCAGCATTCCCAATTAATAAGATATCTTCTTCTAAATGCAATATCGATAGTACCTGCAGATAACTGCCAAGGCTCACAGATGGAGAGCCATTTTCGATATTAGTCATAGTTGAGACTGCAATACCAGCTCTTTCTGCCAGAGAACGCTGAGATAATTTTCTTCGCAATCTGGCCAATTTAATGTTTTCTCCTAATTGAGAAAGTACATCACTTTGCTTTCGAGTATAAACTGCTCCTTTTGATTTCATAACTACTGATATTTCAGTACAAAAGTATATGTAATAATTGATATATCATATATTATAAATAATAATTACAAACCAAATAAAAAATACTA
>CAIYTJ010000600.1 GCA_903929065.1 uncultured Bacteroidales bacterium
CTTTCCGTAAAAATGAAATACTTTTAAACAGCTGTTACAAATAATTTTTTCCTGAACCAAAATGCCACATTTACCAGTCCAATCATAACCGGCACTTCCACTAACGGACCAATAACTGCTGTAAAAGCTTCACCCGAGTTAATCCCGAAAATAGCGATTGCCACTGCAATGGCCAGTTCAAAATTATTACTGGCTGCCGTAAACGACAAAGTGGTAGATTGTTCGTAGGTTGCACCCATTTTCTTGCTCATTAAAAACGAAAACACAAACATAACCACAAAGTAAATCACCAGCGGAATGGCAATGCGCACCACATCAAGCGGTATTTTTACAATATATTCGCCTTTCAGTGAAAACATTACCACAATAGTAAAAAGCAATGCAATAAGCGTAAGCGGAGAGATTTTAGGAACAAATTTTGTTTCATACCACACTTTTCCTTTTATTTTCAAGCCAAAGAATCGGGTTAGAAATCCGGCAATCATTGGAATTCCAAGATAAATAAACACACTTTTGGCAATGGCGCCCATGGTTATTTTTGCCACCGAATCATTCACCGGCAAGCCGAACCAACCCGGCAAAACCGCTATAAAAAACCACGCATAAACCGAAAAAAGCAACACCTGAAACAATGAATTGAAAGCCACCAAACCGGCAGCATATTGGCGGTCGCCTTTTGCCAGATCGTTCCACACAATCACCATAGCGATGCACCGCGCCAATCCAATCAGAATCAATCCATACATATAATCGATGTTGAATTGAAGAAAAATAATGGCAAGTAAAAACATCAAAATGGGCCCGATTATCCAGTTTTGAACCAGCGACAATCCCAGAATTTTGGTATTTTTGAAAACATCACCCAGTTCTTCGTATTTCACTTTGGCCAATGGCGGATACATCATGATTATCAACCCAATGGCAATTGGTATATTAGTTGTTCCAACTGAAAAACTATTCCAGAATTTCGCTACGTTCGGACTGAACCAACCGGCAAAAACACCAATAAACATGGCAAGGAAAATCCAAAGTGTGAGATAACGATCTAAAAATTTAAGTCTTATTTTCATGTCTTTTTAATTGATTGTTTTATGCATGCATACGGCTATTGACGGGCAAATTGAAGCAAATTCACTGGATTTTGCAATGCTTTCCGGCACGGATGTTCGTTCTGTGTTTTCCCAGCCCATTTTCGGGAAAAAATCAGCAGCAGTGGTGGTAAGCAAGTATAGATTTTTCAATCCATTATCACGACTCCAACTTTCGGCCTCGGCCACTAACTTTTGCCCTATGCCTTTACCACGATAATCATTGTTAACCGCCAACGAACGTAAAATACCGGCATCTCCGTAGTTTTCTATAGCTACACAACCAATTATTTTTCCATCTGAAAGTGCTACCAAAAATATCCGTTGTCCTGTACCAAGATCACTTACTGGTAGGTCATTTGTTTTAAGCAATGTTACGATTGCTTCCGCATTTTCCTCACCAGCTATCTTATAGTTTACAGAACTTTCAAGAGCGTCTGATTCGGGGACAATCGGAATATATTCCGGCTCATCAATTCGCGTAGAATTTCCTCCACACGAATACTGAACTTTAATCAGGCTATTTTTAGAAAGCTCAGCATATTGTTCGTGTAGAGATTTTTTAGACTTTTCCACAGGCATACTATAAATCTTCAAATCATTTCCCTGCCGAGACTGTTATACTAAAAATCCCAATCTCTTTATTTTTGAATTGTTGAATTTCTTCATCGGTCAGGTATTCTTTTAGAATCTCAACAGGGATTTCAATTTCTTTCTGTTTATGAATTTCTATAGACTTAAAACCTTGTTTCTCAATAATACCAAGATATTCATTGATTTCAATAGCCCCCGATACACAACCTGCATACATTTCAGCATCTTTTTGAAGTTTCTCAGGTAATTTGCCTTTAATCACCACATCCGACACACAAAAATGACCTGCTGGCTTCAATACCCGATAAATTTCCGAAAAAGCTTTGGTCTTATCCGGCACCAAATTCAACACACAATTTGATACAATCACATCAAACTGATTATCAGCCAGCGGCAATTCTTCAATATCTCCTTTTATAAACTCAACATTGGTAAAGCCGAGTTTTGTGACATTTCTGTGTGCTTTTTCGAGCATGGCATCGGTAAAATCAATGCCGGTCACCTTGCCTGTTTCACCAACTATAGCTCGTGCTACGAAGCAGTCGTTTCCCGCACCACTACCCAAATCCAGTACTGAATCTCCTGATTTTATGGAGGCAAATTGTGTGGGAATGCCACAGCCAAGCCCCAAATCGGCATCAGCATTGTATCCTTTTTCTTTTTCGTAGCTTTCAGCAAAAACCGCATAATCAATAGTGCAACAACCACCCACACCGCAACATGATGTTTCATTTTGTAGTTTTGACTGGTTGGCAATTTCGCCATATTTTTCCTTTACAATGTATTTTAAATCTTCTGCTTTCATTTGTTCAAATTTTGAATTTTATTGTCAAATGGAACTCTCAATGAAATAATTTAAATGAGTACTGCCTTGTAACAATTGATTAAATTATTTCATGTTCGTTTCATAATTCCGGTTTTATTTGTTCAATATAAAGTTTGTAAAATGCGGCCTTAATTTCATCACAAACCCGATGAAATTCGCTCCAGATAAATTGTTCGCTGCCGACAGCATGACTCGGGTCATCAAAACCAATGTGCAAGCGGTGTTTTACTTTCCCAATAAATGCCGGACAAGCTTCGTTGGCTCCACCGCATACGGTTATAACATAATCCCATTCTTCGCCAATGTATTTTTCAACCGAATCTGAAGTGTGTTTACTAATGTCAATTCCGGCGCTGCGCATCACTGCCACCGCCTTTTCATTCAGTTTTCCGCTGGCTTGAGTTCCGGCCGAACAAACGGTCATTTTCTTGTTAAATGATTGTAACCATCCGTGCGCCATTTGGCTGCGGCAACTGTTGCCTGTACAAAGAATTAAAATTTTCATATTTCAGATATTTTTATAATTACTAATTAACAGCAGCTTACTTCTGCTGACTTTACTTTATTGAAAAATTCTTCAAACTTTCTCAAACTTTCTTCAATCTCCGGACAACAAAGGCAATAATTAATCTTTAGTCCGTCAATCTCTCCATGAATCAGACCTTTATCCCGCAATTCTTTCAAATGCTGTGAAACGGTGGTTCGGCTCAACGGCAATTTATCCGAAATATCACCTGAAATGCAGGTTTTTGTTTCTGCCAGATATTTCAAAATGGCCAATCTGGCAGGATGTGAAATAACTTTGGCAAATTCTGCCAGATCTTGTAGCTCTTTATCAAATACTTCCGGTTTTCTCATATCATTTGTGTTTTATGTCGCAAACATACGACATTAAATCAAACACACGAATTTATTTGTATTAAATTTTATTAAATACGAAAAGAATATCTATTTTTGTAAAATAATAGTCTCATTTTCAAACAAAAAATATGCTTAACTTTAAACAAAAATATGGCAAGACTGCCCTGGTAGCAGGAGCTTCCGAAGGAATTGGTGCCGCTTATGCCACGCAACTGGCTGCGGAAGGAATGGATTTGGTACTTATCGCCCGACGGATTGAACCGTTGAAACAACTGGCTGAATCGTTAGAATCAACCTATAAAATTGAAGTGACTTGCATTTCGTGCGATTTATCAGACCCAACTGCTACAGAACAAATCTCCAAAGCATTGAATGGAAAAGAAATTAATTTACTGGTTTACAATGCAGCATTACCATATATCGGACCGTTTATGCAAAATTCGTATCAAAACCATGCAGATATGGCTCAGGTCAATATGCTTTCTCCGTTGAAAATGGTTCATATTTTTGGCGAAAAAATGCTTGCCAACGGAAAAGGTGCCATTATTTTAATGGCATCCATGGCCGGCTTTCAGGGAAGTGGATTTTTGGCGATGTATGCTGCCACTAAAGCGTTTAACCGCGTGTTGGCGGAAAGTCTTTGGTACGAATGGAAAGATAAAGGCGTCGATGTGATAGCATGTTGTGCCGGCGCCACTGCAACTCCGAACTTCATCGTATCTAAACCGGAAGATGCCGGATTTTTTGCTCCGAAAGTTCAGGCTCCGGAAGAAGTGGTAAAAGAATGTTTGAAAAAGTTGGGGAAACAGCCTTCTTTCATTTCCGGAACTGGAAATAAAATCGCTTCGTTTTTAATGCAGAAACTTATTCCCCGAAAGATGACGATTAATATTATGGGCGACAATACCCGAAAAATGTACCGGTTATAATCTTTTTAGTAAATATAAGGTATAATTTTATACGGAACTTTCTGCTGATATTCGTTCCACAATTCGCCGTATTTCAGGTAACAGCGTTTATCGTCGTCCATTTGGCGCGGAAACAACAACACCACATAATACAACGGATACAACCACGGCCAAAGTAGCGCCGGATAACCGGTGCAAAGAATAATGCCGGTTCCCATCAATATTTCTCCTAAATAATTAATGTGGCGGCTCAATCCCCAAAACCCATTGACCAGCAATGAATTATTGCCATCTGAAATGGTTTGAGGAACAATTCCCAGAAACGCTTTTTCCGGATTTTTCTTGAAATAAAATTTCTGCAGATTAGCACCGCGCGACAATCCCCAGCCGCAAAAGAAAATAAGCACATAAATTCCCAAAAGCCAGGTTGGAGTTTCCGGATTGGGCAAATCAACCGTCGACCACAAGGAAATGGCATAAAAATACGGATAAAAAACCAGACAGCCCCAACCCAATTTGAAACCAACACGTTCGGCAAACAAATCGTAAGTATAAAGATGAACTTCCTCGAAAGTAAGGTAATCAATCAAAAAATAGGTCAGCAAAGCGGTTGTCAGGTAAATTCCAAAAGATGCATTGGCACCGAAAACCAGCCAATGATGCGCAGAAAAACTCAGAGCATTCAATTCCAGCACAATAGCTCCAACCAGATATAACCACATTTTGGCGTCAATCCGACCGTTAAGTAATTGCAGGTTTTCAATCCGTCCCAGATAAAAATCGGACCAAAAGGATTTTCGAACCGAAGGATACGGCAAAACAACTGCCAGACTGAAAATTATTCCGAATGTAAAAGCACC
>CAIYTJ010000601.1 GCA_903929065.1 uncultured Bacteroidales bacterium
ATCTCAAAGAGAATTAAGGATGAAGTATACAATTGTGCTAAAATAGTGTATTATCTGACCAATTTGGATCAAATCCGGTAAAGAATCATTTAACCTTTAAAAGCCATGCTAAGTTGACAGATAGATCGAAATTATTGGAATTGCTAAAATAATCAGCTTTTTTGTTGGAATAAATATCACTTAAACCGTAATTGATCCGAGTATCAAGTTGTACAACATTTTTGCCAATGGTAAAAAGCAAACCCATTCCACCACAAAGCCCGTAATCGAATGGATTCTGAATTTTTGAAGATTGAGGGTAAGTTGTAGTTGTTTGATTCACAAGTTCTTTGTCAGAAATTAAATAACTTATTTTAGGTCCAATATTAATAAAAAATCTTGATCTTTTTCCCATGAAGATATGAGTCATAAAGGGCAATTCAATATAGTTTAGCTGACGAGTATATATACCGGAAGATTCGGTCCAGCCACGCTGACTAAAATTCAATTCCGCTTGTAATCCTACATTTTTTTCCGCTATGTACCTGAAAACAAGTCCGCCGTTGTACCCCTGTAAAAAGCCCTGACTAATTGCTGGATTAAAACTGATTTTCGATTCTGTTGCACCAAAGTTCAATCCTACATACAATTCAGGATTAATCAGTCTATCCTGAGCTGACAGAACAAGAGTTGCAAGTAAGAATATAAGAACCAGCTGTTTACGCATGTTGATAGTTTTTCATGATTACTGAGCTTTGGATTCTTCTAAATAAACGCGTTGGTTTATATAACCGGATTCATTAGAAATTCTATCGAATAATGGTTGTGACTGAATACCTGGAATAGAATTTATTGCACCAATTTTAGTTCCGAATTTGTCTCCAAAACGGTTGATGTATTTAATAAAATAATTAGTCAAATCATAGCCTAATAAATCATATCGTGGAGTTTCATCGGTTATATCTTTTCCATAATAGCGATCGAACCGTGCATTGAAATCATTTACTGCAGCATCATTCATTTCAGGAATAAAAGGCGAAATGGTTATACAATCAGGCTTTTTCTCGAGTTGATTACGCCAGCTGTATTGTTCAAGCAAAACAATATTAAATTCGGAAGATACTGTGATTAAAGAACTTATATATGGACTTACGTTTGAAAATTTATCCGTATTAAAAATTATCAGGTTCTTTTCTCCCTTTTTTAAGTCACTCCTAAAATTGACATCTTCTGGTGTTAATTCAATGGTTCCAAAAGATTTACGATTCTTTGAAAGTTGTGATTTCAATGCTTCTGCTCTGATTCTTCCTTCATCCAATGGATTTATTCCCTGAATTTCGGCAAAAACCACATGCATATTGCGCAGTTTGCCATTTAGCTGTTCGCTGAGAAATTTCAATTCAGCATCTGAACCCGGATTAAATTGGATAAGATAGGGATTATTTTCAATATCAGGCACTTTCGCTGTAAATGGAATCAACGTGTACACTTTATTTTCTTTAGCAAAACCGGCAACTAACGAAACCTGATTGCTAAAGGCGGGTCCGATTATCAAATCCATGCTTTTCAGTTCCGGGTTATTAAGAACTTCATTTATTTTTTCTTCGGTTTTATCTGTGTCGAAAGTAAAAATTTCAAACGAAATTCCTTTTTCTTTGGCAGCCTGAATAGATATTAAGGCTCCTGCATAAAAGTTTTGAAACCGCTCTAATACTACTTCTTTTTTTACCTGATCCAGCATAAATGGCAATAGAAAAGCAATTCGAATGTTCTTATTCTCGTTGGATGGTGATAAAACCGGTTTTGAAATTTCTTTTATAGGTTTTAGACTGTTTTCGACAATTTCTTTATGTTGTATTGTTGATTTTGCAGATAC
>CAIYTJ010000602.1 GCA_903929065.1 uncultured Bacteroidales bacterium
ATAGAAAATCCAGATGAAAATATTAATTTCAAAATAATGCCGGTTCCTGTCCGTCAATTTGCAACAATTGATTTTCTTTATAAGTTCAGCGAGGCACAAATATTAGTAACAGACATCTACGGTGAAATAATTGCTAGGATAAATCATGTTCACTCTCTTGATAGACTAGACTTGATATTGTCCCAAACTTAGTTGAAATATAGGTTAAAAAGGAAGGACCAGACATAGCTGATCCTTCGCTAAGGTTCCGTAAGTTTGAGTTGCGAAACAAAAAACATGGAACCAATGGATAAAAGTAATGAATTAAACCGTAAAACACTTTCGTGGTTAAAGGATCAATCGATTGATTTACGGGTAGGGATTTTACAGAACTATTTAAGTGTCTGTCAGATAATGATAAACGAGCTCCTTGAAGAAGAAGTGATTGATAAAGCCGGTGCCCGGTACAGTCACCAGAAGCCAGAAAATGGCCGGTGGAGCCGTTGGGGTTATAATCCTGGCAGCGTGAAGATCGGAGATCAGAAAGTAAGGGTTGAAGTGCCACGGCTATTTGATAATTTGGATGAAAAGAATACTCCGCTCCAACGTTACGAAGAGATGAAAGAACTCCCGGAACCCACGGATCAGTTGCTTAAAGGCGTCCTGTTGGGCCTTAGCGTGAGGGATTACGGGAAGGTAGTTGATTCTTTGAATGAAGGATTTGGTCTGTCTAAAAGTTCTGTTTCCCGTTCCTTTGTAGAACGTACTGAGGAAAAACTGAAGGAGTTTGAATCCAGGTCCATCATGCATCACAAGATCCTGGCCATCTTCATTGACGGAAAATATCTTTCTAAAGAACAGATAATTATCTGCCTTGGTGTTACGGAAAACGGAGACAAAATCCCGCTTTGCTTTACCCAGGCTGCTACAGAAAACTCTGAACCGATCAAGGATATGTTGGAACGGTTGAAAGAACGTGGCCTGGATTATTCCAGCGGATTGCTTTGTGTGATTGATGGTAGCAAAGGAATACGCAAAGCGGTTGAAGATTGTTTTGGAGAGAAGGCAATCATCCAGCGTTGCCAATGGCATAAGCAAGAAAACATACTGAAGTATTTGCCGGATAAATATCATGAGACCATAAAAAAACAATATCAACATGCTGTAAATCAAGATACATATGAAAATGCTCGTGCCGAACTCGGACAACTCAAGGCCGATCTGAAATCCCTGAATATGGCCGCTGCCCGGTCATTGGACGAGGCTATTGAAGAAATACTAACCTTGCACAAACTCGGTATAAATGAACTGTTTGCCCGTTCTTTTGCTACAACCAACTGTATCGAAAACCTTAACTCACAGCTGCGTAAATATGTGGGTAAAGTGAAAAACTGGACGCTATCAAACGAGCGATACCGTTGGGTTGCAGCTGCTTTATTGGAAATTGAACACAAAATGCGTAAAGTTGATAACTTTGTTAAACTGGATGTGATGAAAAATGCGCTCATAAAAGAAGTAAAACGAAGAACCTTAGCCAATCAAATTTCAACTAAATAATGTACAACCTCAAAGAGCCACAGCTTAATTGTAATAATTCTAAATAATAGTTAGGCACGCACGTAATTCAAATGGGTTTACATAGGCAGAGGGGATAGGTATCCTGTGGCGAAAGCCCCCCCGTTCAGCCAAAGGCGGGGGTCAAGTTCCTGAGCAAAGCAAAATCGAAAAAAATATTTTTATGGATTTTTCGCCAACGCTGTCAGGTCATTCAACCCAACAAACTTTATTACGCTTTTTATTACGTAATAAAAAATGGCTGTATATGCTTGATATACAGCCATCTGATTTTCTAAAAGTCGGGGTGAGAAGACTCGAACTTCCGACCCCTTGC
>CAIYTJ010000603.1 GCA_903929065.1 uncultured Bacteroidales bacterium
CGGCGATAAAATTGTAGTTGATTACAATATCAATTCTGCCTATATTTTACTTCCTGTGGAAGAAAGTGCACCCGAAGTAAAAATCCAGGTTTCTACTTCTGACTCAAAAGAACAACCCACCTATTATGTGCATTTAGCCCTAAACAAAATTGATTACTGGGTGCCGCTTGATGTGAAAAAGTGGAAAGAAAAGACCGTTTCACTCTCATTTTTCGGATTGAAAGAATCCGTTTTAGGAATCAATGAAATCAAGCAAACAGACAAGTTTGACTATAAATACGACGAAACCTATCGCCCAAAATTTCACTTTAGTCCTGAACACGGTTGGATGAATGACCCAAACGGAATGGTTTATCTGGATGGTGAATATCATTTGTTTTACCAATATAATCCTTATGGTTCGATGTGGGGAAATATGTCGTGGGGCCATGCAGTGAGTACCGATATGGTTTCGTGGACTTATTTGCCAACGGCACTTACACCGGATAGTTTAGGTGCAATTTTCTCTGGTAGCGCTGTAATTGATGTCAATAACACAGCCGGATTTGGCAAAAATGCCATGGTGGCAATTTTCACCAGTTGCGGAAAAACTCAACAGCAAAGCATTGCTTACAGCATCGACAAAGGACGGACTTTCACCAAATATGCCAAAAATCCGGTTTTGCCGAATCCTGGAATTACAGATTTTCGTGATCCAAAAGTTTCGTGGAACGAAGCTGCCAACCAATGGGTTATGGCATTGGCAACGAAACAAACTGTTACTTTTTTTGGTTCTCCCAACCTGAAAGACTGGACAAAACTGAGCGAATTCGGTGAAGGAATTGGTTCACACGCTGCTGTTTGGGAGTGTCCGGATTTATTCTCAATGACTTATCAAGGAAAAACAAAATGGGTGTTGATTGTAAGCTTAAATCCGGGTGGACCCAATGGTGGTTCCGCCACACAATATTTTATCGGCGATTTTAACGGAAAAACATTTAAGCCTGATGCGCTTCCTTATCCACTTTGGTTGGATTATGGCCGGGATAATTATGCGGGTGTAACTTTCAGCAATATTCCTAAAACAGATGGGCGGCGGATTTTCCTGGGTTGGATGAGCAACTGGGATTATGCCAATCAGGTTCCAACAAAGAATTTCAGAAGTGCTAACACCGTTCCGCGCGAATTGACGATTACAGATAATGGCAAACACCCTATTTTGAGCAGTTATCCGGTTCGTGAAATAAATAATTTGAAAGGCAAAGTTATCAATAAACCGAATTTGCTTGTCGAAAAAGAAGCCGAAATTCCCGAATTACTGAAAAACAACGAAGGCAGTTATGAAATTGAAATGACCATAAAACCTGAAAATGCCGGAGTTTTTGGTTTTAGCCTGAATAATTCAAAAAATGAAACGTTGAAATTCAATTTTGACAATTCAACCGGATTTTTGAGTATCGATCGTAAAAAAAGCGGACTGATTGACTTCAATGATCGCTTTGCATTGGGAATGAACGCTCCGCTGATTAAACGTGATGCTTACCGGATTCGTTTGTTGGTTGACAAAGCCTCTGCTGAAATCTTTGTAAATGAAGGCGAAATTACCATGACAACCTTGTTTTTCCCTACAGAAAGCATGAATCAATTAAAATTTTATAGTAACGACGGAAAATTCAGTGTAGAAAATATCAAAATAAATAACATCAAATAAATCAATATAATGAACAATAACAAATACTTATACTGGACAACTTTTGTCGCCATTAATGGCGGATTGCTTTTCGGACTGAATATGGCTGGGATTTCGGGCGCCGTGGATATGATTAAAGGCCAGTTTTCACTTACCGACAGCGGACTTGGCACTGTCGCCGCACTTCTGACCGTTGGTTGTCTGATTGGCGCATTATTCACCGGAAGTTTTACCGAAAAATTCGGACGCAAAAAGGTAATGATAGTAACTGCAGTGCTTTACATTATTTCTGCATTGGGTTGCGCGTTGGCCGAATCGTCAGCCATCTTAATCATTTTCCGTATCCTATCTGGATTGGCCGTTGGTGCCACTTCGGTGGTAGCTCCGATGTATATTTCGGAGATTGCTCCTGCTAAAAACCGTGGAAGATTGGTTTCTTTCAATCAGTTTGCCATCACCATTGGTATTGTGCTGGCCTATATTTTTGATTATTTACTAATTGGATTTGGCGAAAATGCATGGCGTTATATGCTCGTTATTCCGGGTTTGTTTGGTGTTTTGTATTTGATATTCCTGATTGTAAAATTCCCAGAAAGTCCCCGCTGGTTGCTAGCTCATGGTAAAAAAGAAGAAGCCATAAAAGTGTTGACCAGTATAGGTGGTGCTGTTTTGGTTGCTGAGGAACTTCCTGAAATGGAAAGCATTTTACTGGCTGAGCAGAAAAAAGAGAAAATGTCGGTTAGTGAATTATTCAAAGGCAAAACGGGAAAAATTGTTTTAATCGGAACGTTGATTGCGGCTTTTCAGCAAATTACCGGTATAAATGCCGTGATCATGTTTGCACCGGATATTTTTCAGGCTGCCGGTTCAGTAAAAAGCGATTCGATGATGCAGGCCATGATTGTGGGAATGGTGAATTTCCTTATGACCATTGTTGCGTTGTGGTTGGTTGATAAAAAAGGCCGGAAAACATTATTACTTTGGGGCGCTGTGGGTATGATTGCTTCGTTGGCTTACCTGAGTTTTGAATTTTCAAAACCGGTTCAAAACGGATTTGGCGTGATGGCAGCTTTGTTGGTTTATATTTCATTTTTTGCGGCCTCGTTTGCACCGGTAATGTGGGTGATTATTTCTGAAATTTATCCTAACCGTATCAAAGGCGTGGCTATGTCATTTTCAACAGCAGTAAGCTGGTTATGTACATTCCTTACTGTCTATTTTGCTCCTATTATTCACGGAGCGCTCGGACTGCAGTATTTATTTGGGATTTTCGGTGTATTCAGTATTTTAGCGTTTGTTTTTGTAAAAATATGGATTCCCGAAACCAAAGGAAAATCGTTGGAACAAATTGAGAATGAGTTAGGAGTAAAATAATGACCCCCGACCCCTAAAGCAGGGCTGTTAAGTTATTTTGTAAAGTTCTTTGAAATGATTATATTAG
>CAIYTJ010000604.1 GCA_903929065.1 uncultured Bacteroidales bacterium
AACTTAGTTATTTCAATATGTAAGTACAACCCAATCCAACCCTGATACCATTCCATTGAGTTTTTATTCCACTTTGAAAGAATGCATATCTGAAATAAGTAATTGGATCAGTTACTTGAACTAATGGGCCATTATATACATCGAACTGATATCCAATATTTGCTTCAATATTTAATTTATCATTAATAGGATAAATTGCTTTTACAGCAGGTTTGGCAAAAATACCAAAACTCATAACATTCATTGATTCATTTGATAATACCTGAGTATTAACCCTGAAATACTGACTTAGCTGTATATTTGAATACATGAAACCTGCATCTGCACGGAAAAAAAGTGAAAGTTTCTGGTTTTTATAAAAACGCAACTCTTCAAAAAATGCAGGAGCATACCCAATTACTTTATTATCGTACCTGTATTCGCCCGAATAGTCGCGTATAGAAGCTCTGGCGCCTGTTGACATTAAAGTAAAATTAAATCCCCAATTTGTGTTTTCTTTACAAAATACAACTGATGGTTGAAAATACAAATAAGCAGGGAAATCAGTTACTATACGGGGCTGTAATATATTGTCCAGAATAGTATTATTCATTTCTGTTTTTAAATCTGTCATCTGGTAACTTCCAATTCCGGCTTCAAATCCAAATCTCGTATTTTGTGCTATCAAATTATTCATTATCAAAAGCAGTTCAATTAAATAGATTATTCTTCTTTTCATCTTCTTACGTTTTTTCTTATTTAACCTGATACGCATATTGATTCTCTGATACTATCACATGATTATATAAGAAATAATTAGCAGTTGATTGTGGTGTAATTGTCATGGGTATATCTTTTATAATTGAACCATCTTGTAGACTTCTTATTCTCAGCATTTTTGTTGAACCACAAAGAAACTCTTTATTAAAGTAATCAATATTATATACTATTTCCGGAACGTCAAATTCCTGAAGCTTTGTAAATGGAAAACATTGGTAAATTGTCATTTTGGAGTTGTTTAAAACCATCAGCTTATTCGAATCATCAGTAAAAAACTCAAATCGCCCGGCAACATAAAAAATATAGTTTGAACTATTATTATTCTTGTAATAACCATATCCATCGGTGATATAAAACTGACCATCGGGCGATATCAATGTTTTGCCGGCAATATATTTTGACGAATGATATCTGTAAGCTTGATTATGAACATAATCGTAAGCAGTTTCGAACGCATTCTCAAAACCACTAAAGCCCATTATAATGCCTATACCTACATCGGATATATAAAAACTTTGTGATAAGCCACCAGTATATGTTAGCATATCCTTAAAAACATAGAATTGATTAGTTTCCAAATTTATTGCAACACAATTAGGATAAACTATACCACCAAATGCAAATTTGCCATTGGGTGAGAGTGTTGCACCGGATACCTTAATGCCATTATATATTAATGGTTGCTTTGAAATAAATTTAAGTGTAGAAAGCTGAAACTTTTGAATAGAATCATTATAATAGCATGCCACTAAATCTTTGCTTATTTGAACCATTGGGGTATACCAATATGATGTAATTCTGACTGGAATTCCGGCATAGTCACCAAAACTCATTGAATATGTTTGCGTTCCGGGTTGATAACCTTTCGATGGATATTTGGGTATGACAGAAACAGTAAAGTCACAATAATCTTTAAAGTGCAAGTTCGTTTTAATTAATGTATCATTTATATTGGTCGATTGCCAGGTAGTTGCACCCAATTTAAATGTAAAACCATTTACTGCTTTATAATAAGGATTTTTATTCCACCATAAACAATACTCATTATTATCGTTGATATTTAAATGAATGACTGATAAATTATTTGACATATACAGTGATCCCCAGTCAATAGTGTAACCATCTTTCTTTTTTACATACACGGTATAATACGTAGATTGACCAACGTATGAACTGTCTACAAAATTCAGATCATGAGTTGTACAAA
>CAIYTJ010000605.1 GCA_903929065.1 uncultured Bacteroidales bacterium
AATTATTGAAATTAAATTTTTGAAATAGAATTTAATCCGAATTTCAAAGTAACGTTGAAAATTACAACATAGAATTTCAAACTAATTAAATATCTATAGTATTTATACTACAATTCTTTTGCAATTATCCTATACTTCATCCGTTATTGTTTTAGCAGATAAGTATTAAAATAACCCGTTGGCGGAGTTATTTTTTAAAAAAGTGGGACAAAAGATGAAGTGCCGTTGTCTTAGTTAGTAACCAAACCTACTAAAATAACATGCACAACATCAAAACGAATTTCGACAAAATTATTGAGGTTATAAAAGAAATTATTGGAGATGAAATAAATGTAAATGGCAATTATGTAAGACGAGGAACAGTGCCGAAATTTTCAGATATAGAAGTAATAGCATTGAGCCTTACTGCGGAGTGTTTAAGTATTGATAGTGAGAATTATTTGTTTTCAAAGTTGGAAACAGAATATCAAAATGAATTTGAAAACCTGATAAGCAGAAGACAATATAATGACCGCAGAAAACTGTTGTTTGAAAAAACAGAACGAGTCCGAAAGTTAATGGCAGAGGGACTTAACAAACAATCAGATGTTTTTGCAATTGATTCAATGCCATTGGAAATTTGCAAAATAAGCAGGGAGCAAAGAAACAAAATGGGAAAAGAATCAATGGATCATTCACCTGACAAAGGGTACTGTGCATCGCAGAAGAAATATTTTTATGGATACAAATTGCATAGTGTTTGTTCTGCAGCAGGAGTTATACAATCATTGGATCTAACCAAAGCAAGTGTACACGATGTACAGTACCTCAAAGACATAAAAGAATTGTTCAATAACTGTATGATAATTGGAGACAAAGGATACATTGGCAGGCAACATCAAATTAACTTGTTTGAAACGGCTGGCATTGAACTGGAAGTTCCCTTAAGAAGCAATCAGAAAGAACAAAAGCCAACAATGTGGATTTTGAAAAAAGTAAGGAAGAGAATTGAAACGGTTTATTCACAGTTGTGTGACCAGTTTATGATGCAGAGAAATTACGCTAAATCCTTTGCAGGCTTTAAGTCCAGAATATTGGCGAAGATAACTGGGTTAACAGTTTTACAGTTCTTAAACAAATTTATATACAACAAACCTGTCGGAAAGGTTAAGCATGCTTTAGCTAATTAACTCCGCCAACGGGTTATTTTATTGTATTTACAAGCGTTATTTTCTTTTGACCGATGTAAAACCATTCTTGTTTAACCATTGAATAATTTTAAGAATATTTTCACCTTGGATAATGATTTCACCATCTTTGGCAGAACCCCCGGTACCACAATATGTTTTGATTCTTTTTTCTAAATCTACAAGATCCTTTTCTTTACCCTGAAATCCTTCGATTAAAGTTACAACTTTGCCGGCTCTCCTTTTGGAATCAAGTCTTACAACTAATTTTTGCTGTGCTGGCAGCAGCGTTTCGGCTTCGGATTCATCTTCATTCTGTGGTTTAAAATTAGGATCGGTTGAGTAAACAAGTCCACCGAATGAATTCATTTTATTTTTCGACATTTAATTTTTATTGAAGTCAGATATTGATTGCTTTTAAACTAACGGCTTCCGCATTACTCAGTTGACTTGCCTTAATCGACAAAACGCCGCTATCGCTTATGTCCTGCGCGGGGATAGAATCCAGCGTTGGAGAAGAGGTCATTAACGCC
>CAIYTJ010000606.1 GCA_903929065.1 uncultured Bacteroidales bacterium
CGGAACAATCACTTTAGCCGTAAATACACTTACCGCTCTTTCAACAGCTCAAAACGCAACCACATTTACAATTGCTTTAGCATCTGCAATATCTAACTTTGTAAGTGAATATATAGTTAGATTTACTGTTGGAGCAGGAGCACCGACAATAACATGGCCATCAAACATAAAATGGGTTGGCGGTGTAGCACCCACTTTATTGGCTTCTAAGACTTATATGATTTCGTTTATTTATTATGATTCAACGAATATAGACGCTAACTGTCTTTCAATAGGATAATATGAAACTTGGAAAATTAAATAATGGTCAATTAGAAACAATCACCCTGATACAATCAGGTGAACGATTTATTTATAATGCTACAATTCAAATAGGCGAAAACTGGGTGAGTAACCCCGAAGAAGCGGATATGATTGAATTGGGATATAAACTAATTAACGAAAGCGCAAAACCAACGCTGGAAGCGAATCAATACACCGTTGAAAGCTACATGGAAACGGAAAGTGAGATTGTAGTTAGTTATGAAGTGAAAACTTTTGAAAATATAGGAGGAATGCCATAATGTTGATGTTTACGAAAATGAGGGCTCCCCTTATAGGTACTGAACAGGTAGCTAATGGTGATTTTTCTACTAATATACGTAGTTGGTCTATTGTTCGGTGGAACTCTGGAACGGCATTTTCATGGGAAAATTCCTTATCTGGAAATGGTAGTTATGGAGTCATGAGATTTGATGTAAATGGTGGAACTTCATGGGATAGATTTCAACAATACTGCGGAACTGTTAAAAACAATATTTATAGAGTAAGTTTTTGGATGAAAACAGTTGGAGTTACTGGAAACTTTTATTTGATTTCAGCAGCCGATTTACAAGCATTTAGTGACGCAACACTTTATTTAATTACCAATACTTCAGGTAATTGGGTTTATTTCACGAAAGATATATTTACAACACATAATCCAGTTCCTGGAGGTATAGGTATAATGCAATATGGAAACATTGGAGTTGGAACTTTATTTATTGATGCTATTTCTGTCAAACTTGTGTCTTAAAACATATAAAAACGTATTACGGATTATAAAATTATGAAAACAATCAACAAAACCGAAATCGGAAAATTCAGTTGGGCGGAAGCCAACTCAGACCCAAACGGAAAAACCAGCGGAACTAAGTTCAATGCACATATTATTGTGGTTACTTGCTGTATATGTATATTAATTACCGTAATCAGAAATACAGCCGATACGTTGGCATTAGTTGGAATTTTAGCGGGATTACTTACTGCTGCTATGGCGGCACTTAATGCAAGCAAGAAAAAAGATACCAACGATACAACTAATAAAGAAGTTAAAGAATAATTAAAAAAATTGGGAATTATGGTACAGTTATCAGAACCGACAATCATTGTTGCAATAATCACAGTAATAGGAGCTATAACAGTTGCAATTATCGGAGCAAGTAAGTACGGAAAACGGAAAGCAGAAACGAATTTGTTTTCTGAATTTAGACAAAGTGCAACATTAATGCAGGAAAGCTATAAAGAAACTATTGCTGATTTACGAACTGATAAAGAGATAATAAGAGGTGAGCGTGATGCTTTGCAGCAAGAACATATTGTCCTAAAGCAAGAACTCGCTACCACGAGAAAAGAACGTGATAAGGCTCTGGAACAATTAGAACAATTCCAAAAAGACTTCGATAAAATGAAAGATGAAATTCAGTCGAATACAACCGAAATCGCCTTAATTAAAGATATGTTTTGTTTGAATGCAAAATCTTGTAAGAATAATTTAAAAAAATAGAGTATGAACTTATCAACAAATTTTACTTCAGACGAAGCGACTCATAGTAATTATGCAATTTCGCATGGTATTGATAACTCACTTCCGGCAGATAAATTGAAAGATTCAATTCAGTTTGCAACAAATATTTTACAACCTGTGCGTGATAAAATAGGATTGGTATTCAATATCAGTTCGTGGTATCGCTGTTCGGCTCTGAATACAGCGGTTGGCGGTAAAGACACATCAGCTCATTTATCAGCTATGGCAGTTGATTTTGTAATCGCAGGACATACGGCTTTAGAATCATATAACATGGTTTTAGTTGCTCTTAAAGATTTACATATTCAATTTGACCAATTGATTATCGAAAAAAATACGAAAACCGGTGCTAATTGGGTACATCTCGGAGTTAAGAAATTTGGAAATAGAAATCAATCATTTGCATTAAGTGTATGAAAACAAGAAAACGCATATTAATAAAAACGGTTCTTCTTTCTATGGTCCGTTATGAACGTTGGAAACGAAACCCTAAAAACATTGAAAGAATGATACAGCTGGAGCAATGGAAGCATGGTCTTTGGTTCACCTGGTCGATTGCATTATTATTTGTTGTGGCCAGCTGCGCACCGGCGAAGAAAATTGAGAAATCGAATATTACTCAAAAGCAACAGACGAATACTGAAGTAAAAAAAGAAAATTCAGGTACCGAAAATGCTGAATTGAAAAAGAACAGTACTTCCACAGTTGATTCAACGAATATAAAAGCTATGCAGCTTTTTGAATCGTGGAAACGAAACTACAAGGAAACGAAAAAAATATACGATACTTCTAAACCGATTGTTCCGGGAACGGATCGTTCGCCATTGGCATCGGAAACAACGATAACTAATAACGAGACGAATGATAAAAATGTAAATGAAAGAACTGAAACGCTGTATTCTGCCAATGAAGTAACTATGCTGTTTGCTCACTATAAGAAGTCTTATGATTCTAAAATTGACAGCCTGAGCAAAG
>CAIYTJ010000607.1 GCA_903929065.1 uncultured Bacteroidales bacterium
GAACCTTGGGAACTCTTTCAGTGAACCTATTAACACAGGATTAAACCAGACAGATTTTCAAAGGAGCAGATCAGTTGCCACAAGTGCAAATTTCAACGCTAAAGTTACTATTCCAGTCTGGTTCTTCACAGTTTCGATTGGTGGAAGCCTTAATGTAGGGAGTGCATCCGATTATTCGTTGAATGAGTTGCAAGATATCGATGGTGATGGTCTTCCGGATTTGTTAGAAGCAAGTGATGCTGATACCCAGTCGTTAACCATGTTGAAAATTAAACATTCGAATATTGGGTGTACCAATAAACTAATGACGGTAACCAACCCTTTGGGCGGCAGTTTTACCATGCGATACAAAAGAAGTGATGCCAGTTTCGACCATCCGGGTGGTAAATGGGTAATGGATTCAATTTGTGTGAATGATGGAATCACAAACGATGGAATCACAGATGATGGGCATAAAATGGTTACTATGTACGATTATAGTGCAGGTAAGTTCGACCGCAGGGAACACGATTTCCTTGGATTTGGCAAAGTAACTGCCAATCAAATGAACATAACTGATAATAGTGTATACAGGGTCATTGAACAAGCTTATGATAACAATACTATTTATACCAAGGGTAATTTGCTAAGTAATACCCTTTATGATGGAAGTTTGAAAAAATTTAATACAGACAGCACGGCATATCATAATTATAACGTGTCATTATGGAGAAATAAGTCGAAATATAGCGGAAAGTTCAAACTCCAAGAAATTCAACCTATTACGCCTGATTCGATGCTTTGGAAAGAATATGTAATATACTCACCGGTAAAATATACTAACAATAAGCATTTTAGTTACACAGATAAAACTGATAGTATAACCACATCGGAAACTTACTCGGATTACTACTTAGGCCAAGCTATTGAGAAAAACGATACAAGTACCCACGGTGAATTGAAATCGTATAAGTTTAATGATAAAGGAAATCTGAAAACGTCAAACTATCAGAATTATAATTATAGAACCGAACTTGAATATACACAATCTAAAAATCCGGGTACAAACTATGTTTTCAGTTTACCATCCAAAACCGTTGTAATTGGTGGAAGCGATCAAATAACGTATCGTACCATTTATGCTGACTGGGATTTAATTCAAACGGCAAAACCTTATCATTTGCCAACCTATAAGATACAAAAAATTCGACAGGTATTAAATAATAAAGATACTGCAATTGTAGATTTTAAATATGATAAATGGGGCAACATTACACAAAAGCTTCTGCCTGCAAACAAAGCCGGACAGCGAATGAGCTATACGTATGAATACGATCCATTGTATCACATGTACCCAACTAAAATAACTGATGCTTTTGGTTACAGTTCATCGCTGGATAATTATAACTAT
Source organism: uncultured Bacteroidales bacterium (assembly GCA_903929065.1). Lineage (GTDB taxonomy): Bacteria > Bacteroidota > Bacteroidia > Bacteroidales > Paludibacteraceae > Paludibacter. The sequence goes on from CAIYTJ010000607.1 coordinate 1,391, forward strand.
AAATACGGCATCCCGTGCAAAACTACCGACGAAAACGGCAATATGATGTTGACAAGGCTCGATAACTTGGGGCGTGTAACCAGCATAACCGGACCAAATGAGCTTTCCGATCCCAATAAGCCGCCCTATACCATGCAATTTGAATATCATCCCGAATTGAAAGATGCTACTGGTAATACACAAAAACCTTATGCCATCACCAAACATTACGACCCTGCCAACAGCAATGGAAATACTGTAAATAATATAGAAACCGTTACATTTGTGGACGGAATAGGGCGGGCTATTCAGGTGAAGAAAAACGGAATAATAGGTACTACCCCGGTAATGATAGTGAGCGGAAGAGTTATTTACGATCCTTTCGGGCGGGTAAAAGCAACCTTTAATCCGGTTGCAGAAACCGATAACTCACTCAGGTATATATTTAATGCTAAATTTGATAGCGTTGATAGCCATATCCCTTCTTCCCGCAATACTTATGATGTGTTGGACAGGGTACTAATGACCAAATTGCCTGATGGAACAAGTACTCAAATGAGTTATACTATTGAAAACGGTTTATTGAAAACCACAGTTTTTGATGCGTTGGGCAACAAGCAGGAAACATTTGCCAATGGAAGCGGACTAACAACCAAAACTATACAGTATAAGTATAATACAGCCACTGATACGATTGTTACCCGATTTGCATATGACCCCATAAACCAACGTATATTAGTAACCGATGCTAAAACAAAACAAACAAGAAGTGTGTACGACATGGCAGGGAGACGAACACAAGTAATTCATCCTGCTTCGGGAACTACTAACTTTGGGTATGATGCTGCAGGAAATTTGTTGTGGAAATACACAGCCAATAAGGATAGTATTAAGTATGGGTATGATTATGGACGGATGGTATCCGTTACCTACCCACGCCACCCAGAGAATAATGTAAAATTTGTCTTTGGCGATAAGAATGCAAGCTATAACCGCAAAGGAAGACTTATGTACCAAGAAGATGGCAGCGGAGCGCAGGAATTCTGGTACGGCAAGCAAGGCGAGTTAATCAAAACAAGACGCACGCTGGTAATTCCGAACCAAGCTACAGCTACTTATGTAACAAAATGGCAATATGACAGTTGGAATCGCTTACAGAAAATGACTTATCCTGATGGTGAAGAAATTAATTACAGCTATAATACAGGCGGACAGTTGAACAAGGTAAGCAATAGCCAGAATTATAATTATGTGAACAATATCACTTATGATAAGTTTGAAAGCTGCCTACAGATGACTTATGGCAACGGAGCGATAACTACCTATGCTTATAACGATAGTACGCGCAACCTGAAAACATTGACCGTGCTGGGTGCAGGAAACAAACTGATTATGAATAATGTTTACAGTTATGATAAGGTTAGGAATGTAAAGGGAATTAGCAATGTAAGTGTTAGTGATAATGGCATAGGTGGAACGATAAACCACAGCTACGGATATGATAATTTGTATCGACTCACTTCGGCAAGTGGAAACTTTACGGGTGATGGTGTGAAAACGGCCAGTTACACAATGCAAATGGATTACGATGATATGTATAACCCCATTATTAAACGGCAAAACCTAAAACAATATGGAGTGCAGTTTAACGACAGCTTGAATACAGGTTATGATTTAACCTATCAATATGCCAATAATCAACAACAAATTGCTAATATTGCAGAGCAAAGTTACCGCACCGAACGGATGGCAAACAGAAAAGATGTAGTAAGCACTCATTATTACGGTTATGATGCCAATGGCAACCAGTTATTTGTAAACACAGGTACGGTAAATGTACAAGGCCAGTTTCAGGTTAGCAGTACCCGCAAAATGCTGTGGGACGAAGATAACCATCTATTGGGGGTTAGTGACAATGGTTTTGTGAGCAACTACTGGTACGATGCCGCAGGCGAGCGCACCGTAAAAGAAAGCGGCGACAACGAAGGGGTTTTTGTAAACGGCATGCTCAGTGCTGCCCGTACAGGGACAAGCAATTACACCGTATATGTAAACCCTTATACAGTGATAAACAATGGCGGACAAATGAGCAAGCATATTTACATGGGCGGACAGCGAATA
>CAIYTJ010000608.1 GCA_903929065.1 uncultured Bacteroidales bacterium
CTTGGAGATTGTGAAGCAAGAATAATATGATAATTATCTAAATTTGAAAGCATTAATGTGAGTTTTCAGAAAATTATTTGAGAATAAATAAATTAAACAGGCTGATTCCATATGCTTTAGCTTCCAGATAATAAAAAACAAAACCATACAAAACACCAATCAACATAATTACTTTCGAGAGCGTTGATGCCTGATGAAAATCAGCTTTGTTTTTAGCATCAAAAATGAGATAAACCAATGCTGCAAATGGCAAAGTCAATCCGAAAATGATATATCGCACTGTCAGTGTTCCCTCGAAATGAATGAAAAAACTATTTGCCAGAAACAGGCTTAAAACTGTTACGAAGATTAAACCGTATAAAAACAATTTTGTTCGTCCAACTCCCCACCTAATGGGCATTGTGTGACATTCCATTTCACGGTCACCTTTTTCATCCTCAATATCTTTGATAATTTCACGAATCCAGGTGCAAAGAAAAGCAAAAACTGCAAATCCACCCATCCAGCTGTAAATTTGATTGGGGATAGGCGTTTCATAAATTAATTTCCCATATTCAACCTGTAAATCGGCTATTTGGGTGATGCCTATTACCAGTATGGACATAGCAGCCATAAAAGCAACTACAATATTTCCGGTAATGAATTGACGTTTATAACTGGCTGAATAGAACCATAAAAGCCCTGAAATAACAATAAATATAAAACCAACAGTAAAACTACGTACAAAAAATGCGAGTAATAACCCGCAGAGGACGCCAATTCCTGTAAGTATCTGGTGTATAATCATGGCATTTTGCCTGCTAATTACGCTGCCAACCAATTGTTTATCCGGATGATTTATCGCATCGATTTTAATATCAAAGTAATCGTTCAACACGTAACCGCCGGCAGCAATAAATATTGAACCAATTATTAAAAGGAAAAGCAGATTGTTATCCAGCGAGTTTTCGAATCCGAAAGTTTGAAGTATTGGCAAAAGAACAGCCTTTTGGATAACCAACTGGATAAACGCAATAAAAATCAGATTCTTATACCGAATTACTCTCAGGAAATTTATCATTTATTGTTGCCTATTTTTTATGACTGGTATAAATGGATTTCGTCAGCAACTTGTACACTGCTTTGAAGTCTCTCTTTCTGCTCAGCATAGAGATATGTCTTGAAGTGGTTTTAACATCCATGCGAACTGCAGGTCCGGTTTGTGCATTGAAGGGAGTTATTGTTTTTATTTTTTCAGCTGTTTCAGTGATAAGCGGATGCATAATTTCAAACGGAACACCCGAACCCTGTAAAATATTAAATGCAATGTCGTACATATAATTGGTGAAATTACACGCAAAAACAGCAGCAAGATGAATTTTTCTGCGTTGTTCGGAGCTCATTAAGAAAATTTTATCGGAAAGCAAATTTGCCAAATCTACTAATTTATTTTGAACATCCATGTTGCTGGCTTCAATACAAATGGGTACACCACTGAAATCAATAATTTTATCCATCGAAAACGTCTGTAACGGATAGAAAACACCATATCTGGTTGAATGTCCATCAAATTCGCTCATTGGGATGCTTCCGCCGGTATGTACCTGTATTCCGGAAGGAATATCGATTTTTCGTAACATGCTTTTTAATGCACTGTCTTTGAGTGCATAAAAATAAATGTCAGCATTCATATAAATGTCTGAGATGTCGGAAATATAATCAGCATCAAGCTTCTTTGCCAGTATTTCAGCATTTCTTGGATTTTGACTATAAACCTGCTTAATAGTAATTCCTTTCGAATGAAGTGCCAGCCCTAAATTTGTAGCCACACTCCCGGAACCAATCAATACAACTTCCATATTTTCATACATTTAAGGGGTTGATTCAAAATTGAAATTATTTACTTTTTCTTAAGTTCAGAATAATAATTAAACCTGCAATAATAAGTAAAACCGGCCAAATAAAATCTGAAAGATGTCTTGTAAGCTGGATTATATCCGATAGCCGGAGAATCATCCCAACTACAATCAACACGATACCGGGATTTTTGTTGGAACTGAATAGAAGAAAAATTATCC
>CAIYTJ010000609.1 GCA_903929065.1 uncultured Bacteroidales bacterium
ATCAGTTTAAACCCCTGTTTTTTATAAAGTAATTGAAAGTGAAATGTACCAACCTTTTTGATACAAATTGCCGGTTGTCAATTTGTTAACATTCAACAATCCCCAATCGTAGCCTCCTTTTAGTTGATATTTATTCCATTGCACACCGCCACCAACACCAATTTGAAGATCAAGTTGGCTCAAATTTGATTTATATAAGTTAGTATATGCAGATGGTATTCCAAGAGTTGCATTATTATAAGTTGAAACTGTGCTTTGAACCTGTGTCAAACCATAATTAACCGTAGGACCGGCAAATCCGAAAAAATTGAGACTTTTTGAAGCAGGCAAATTATAAATTAAATGAACAGGAACATTTATAAATTGACCGTATGTCACATAATTCGTAAAAGTTGAACCAGGCTTAATCTGCATTTTATCCGAATAAACAAGATTATAAAGAACTCCGGCAAGTAAACTAAAATTGTTCTTTAAAGGAAGTTCAGTAGTTAAACCGACTTTCAACCCATTGAAATAGGTAGTGCTGACAGTAGAACCATATTGAGAAGGGTTATTATATCCAACTTCCAACCGATTGGTAAGTTTTTTAAATATAAGTGAATCCAATGATACTTCAGTTTTCTTTTTCTGAGCAGCTTTTTTAATTTGTGCATTTAAAGCAAAACCGGAAGATAATATTAAGATAATCAAAGAAATGCTGAGTGAACGTTTCATGTTTTATTTGTATAAATTTCGATACCTGATTTTCGAACACAAAGATAGATTTTTTAGTTCATTAAAATGCTATCAAAGTGGTTTGTTTTACTCTCAAATTACTTGTTTTTAACGCTATAGCCCAAAACAATTAAATTGTATTTATAAAAAAGCGTTTAACAAGGCTCATTGTTAAACGCTTTTTTGTTTTAAGTGGAGCTGGAGGGAGTCGAACCCTCGTCCAAACAAGGAAATAATAAGCTTTCTACATGTTTATCTTCGCTTAGGTTTTCGTGCGCTGGCAAGACCGAAGCCACCAACCTGCGCCTTATCCTTTTTATTTCATCGCGCCTCCAAGGCTAAGCGTGACTATCCCCGATTTAGCTGCACTTCCATATCGTTGGCCTCGGAGCGACGGCCGCAGGGAAATGTCCCGTTCCAGCACCTTGTGCCGGAATTAAGCCTAATCTACTCTATTCGATTAAGCAGCAAGAGCGTAGTTATTTTCGCCAGTTAGTTGTTCGAGAACCGGGATTAACGAGCCGTTTTCTCAATGCTCGACATGCTTACATACCCTTTCTACCTGCTGTCAAAACCAAACAGCCCCTTTTTCAGTTGACAGTGAACAGTTGTAAGTTAACAATAAAATAACTATCAATTGTCAACTATGAACTATAAACTATCAACTATTTCGCATAACTTACCGCTCTCGTCTCTCTGATAACGGTAATTTTTACCTGACCCGGATAAGTCATTTCATCCTGAATTTTCTTGGCAATATCAAATGACAATAATTCAGTTTCTTTATCGTCGATTTTATCTGCTCCAACAATGACGCGTAACTCGCGACCTGCCTGTATGGCATACGTTTTCAACACACCGGGATAAGATAACGCCAGATTTTCCAAATCGTTCAATCGTTTGATATAAGCTTCCACAATTTCGCGTCGAGCTCCGGGACGTGCACCTGAAATGGCATCACACACCTGTACAATTGGTGCAATCAAAGTTTCCATTTCCACTTCATCGTGGTGGGCTCCGATAGCATTGCAAATGTCCGGTTTTTCTTTATACTTCTCAGCAAGACGCATGCCAAGAATTGCGTGTGGCAATTCCGGTTCATCATCCGGCACTTTACCAATATCATGCAACAATCCGGCGCGTTTTGCTTTTTTAGGATTGAGGCCAAGTTCTGATGCCATGGTGGCGCATAAATTGGCTGTTTCTCGGGCGTGCTGTAACAGATTTTGTCCGTACGAAGAGCGGTATTTCATTTTACCAACCAACCGGATTAATTCAGGATGCAATCCGTGAACTCCAAGATCGATGGTGGTACGTTTTCCAATTTCAATAATTTCTTCTTCCACTTGTTTGCGGACTTTCGCAACCACTTCTTCGATACGAGCCGGGTGAATACGTCCGTCAGTAACCAATTGGTGAAGCGAAAGGCGAGCGATTTCGCGGCGAACCGGATCAAAAGCTGAAAGAACAATGGCTTCGGGTGTATCGTCAACAATGATTTCAACGCCGGTGGCTGCTTCTAATGCACGGATATTACGGCCTTCGCGACCGATAATGCGTCCTTTTATTTCATCGGATTCAATATGGAACACTGTTACAGAATTCTCAATAGCTGTTTCAGTTGCAACGCGTTGAATACTTTGAACGATAATTTTCTTGGCTTCTTTGTTGGCAGTCATTTTGGCTTCTTCCATGATGTCATTCACATACGACATGGCATTGGTTTTGGCTTCTTCCTTCAACGCTTCAACTAACCGTTCTTTGGCTTGATCGGCAGAAAGACCCGAAATAGTTTCCAGTTCAGATTGTGCCTGGTGCTGAAGGTGTTCCAACTCTTTTTTCTTGATTTCGATTGCGTGAATTTGCTGATCGTGAGTTTCTTTCAACGCATCTACTTCATTTATTTTACGCTGAACTTCGCTTTGTTTCTGATTCAGCTGCATTTCGCGTTGCTGGATTTTTACTTCCCGTTCCTGAACTTTTGCATTACGTTCCTGAACCTGCTGTTCGTGCTCAGCTTTGAGGGCAATGAATTTTTCTTTTGCCTCAATAAGCTTGTTTTTTTTGAGCAATTCGGCTTCTGCCGCTGCTTCTTCAATTGCTCTTTTATTGACAAATCGCAAAAGAACATAAGCTCCTCCACTACCTGCAACAAAAGCAATCAATCCGATTATTATGTTTACCATATTGCTAATTTAAAGTTAATAATTTATTTTTAGTTAGTTGTTTTTCAAATTTTAGAAATAAAAAAACGCATTGACATTGACACATAAAAATCCCGGTTTGGAATTTTTTACTTGTCAAAGTAATGCGTGAAAGGAATGTTTATCAAACGATTTTATTCACCGGACAATAAGAGTTTCAACTCGTTATCCAGTTCCTGAATTTTTTCAGCCAACGGCACTTTATCCTCACTCAGCTCTTGTTTAGAAACAATCACTGCTATTTGAAATGCCACCATAATAAGTATTTCCTCGGAAGGACGCTGGTTATAAATTTTCTGGAACCTTGCCAGATAACTATTAACCAGTTTTTCGGCTTTCCGATATAATTCCTCGTCTTTACGGGGAATATTCAGTGGCATTCGTAAGCCACTAATCTGAACATTTATTATAAAATTATCGTCTTTCATAAGCTCTATTCATCCAAAAGAGCCAAACATTTGTCAATTTCCCGCACCATTTTTGCAATCTGTTTTTGTGATTCGGCTTTCTCAATTTCCGAACCGCCTAAATTACTTGCAATTCTCAAATGATCGCAATTTTTTCGAAGTTCCAGAATTTCCTGATGGGCTTTCATTAAATCGGTCTGTTTTCGGTCTAATTCAGCTGCTAATAAGGAATTTTGTTCGTGTAATGACTTATACTCCGAAATCAATTTTCGCAGTCTTTTTTCAAACGCGTGTATCAGTTCCTCGTATTTATTCGTCATTTTTCAAAAAAATCTACACAAAAATACGCTTTTGCTTTGAAATAGTAAAATGTTTTGTGCTTTTTTCAGGAAAATCGTTATTTATGTTCTCCTTTTGTGTCCTTAGAATTCACAATTTCCTCTGCTCGTGCCAACGCTTCATTGATATTGCTGCAAACATTAATAGTTCCCAATAGTTCCACAATGCCATTTTTTTCTAAAACGGCATGAACATTTTCGTTGACACCCGATAGCAAAATCTGAACTTTGTCTTTTTGCGCCGATTTGATCAGATTTTTAAGGTTATGCGCACCGGTCGAATCCATAAACGGTACTTTTCGCATACGGATAATCTGCACTTTATTACGGTCGCTAATGGTTTTCATTGTTTCTTCAAACTTATTGGCAACGCCAAAAAAGAATGGACCTTCAATTTCGTACACTTCCACACCGGTTGGCAAATGCAGTTTCTCTGTATCCACGCTTCCTTCTACAAAATCTGCTTCATGAACTTTCTCTTTGAAAATTGAAATGGAAGAAGTTTCGGAAATACGGCGGATAAACAGCACGGCCGCCATTAATAATCCTATTTCAATGGCAATAGTCAAATCGAAAATTACTGTCAGACTGAATGTGGCAAGCAAAACGGCCACATCCGATTTGGCGTTTTTCAGCAGTCCTTTGAAGGTTCGCCATTCGCTCATATTATACGAAACAATTATCAACACGCCTGCCAGACACGCCATGGGTATATGTTTGGTAAGTCCGCCTAAAAACAGCAGAATCAGTGCCAGCACCACGGCATGAATAATTCCGGCTACCGGAGTTCGTCCACCGTTATTGATATTTGTCATCGTTCGTGCAATGGCTCCGGTGGCAGGAATACCGCCAAAAATCGGTGCCACAATGTTAGCAATTCCCTGTGCTATCAATTCCGTATTCGAACTATGTCTGTCGCCAATCACACCATCGGCCACCGTTGCAGAAAGCAGCGATTCTATTGCACCCAGCATGGCAATGGTAAACGCAGTCGGTAGCAACATTCTAATGGCTGCAAAATCTATTTGCGGTGTAGCGGCTTTTGGAAGTGACGGATTAATGGTGAACCGGTCGCCAATGGTTTCAATGCCGGTAATCCCGAATTTATTACGTAAAATATATACCAAAACCGTCATTACGATTATGGCAATAAGCGATCCCGGAATTTTCTTTGAAAATTTAGGAGTTACAGCAATAATCACTATTGAAACGATACCGACTCCAAATGCCCAAAAGTTCACGGAATCAAAATGTTGTCCGTACGTAATCCATTTGCTGATAAAATCCCCGGGAACTTTGTCGATATGAAGTCCGAATAAATCTTTGATCTGTGTGGCAAAAATGGTAAGCGCAATCCCGCTGGTGAACCCGACAATAACCGGATAAGGAATAAATTTAATAACGGCGCCAAGTTTGAAAACTCCCATCAGAATCAGCATCACACCGGCAATCATGGTTGCAATAGCCAATCCGGCCACTCCGAATTGCTGAACAATGCCGTAAACAATAACGATAAAAGCACCTGTTGGACCGCCAATCTGTACTTTACTTCCTCCAAAGAATGAAATAATAAAACCGGCAATAATGGCTGTATAAATACCTTTTTCGGGCGATACACCCGAGGCGATTCCAAAGGCGATTGCCAGCGGTAAAGCCACGATTCCTACAATGATACCGGCCATGGCATCTGCATAAAACTGCTCTTTCGTATAATTTTTGAGCGTACTGAATAATTTCGGATGAAAATGAATCTGCATGTTGATTTTATTTTGTAAACGACTGCAAAGGTACGGCTTTTTGACAAAAAGTGTTCTATTAAAATAGTCTAATTCAATTGTGCGCTTATTTTCAGGAGCACAATTAAATAACTTTTTCTCTTCCTTCGTGTTACTTTCTGTAAAAAGTGTAATTTTGCAACACAATTTATTCAACCATGTGGAAACTCAATCAATTCAATTATAACCGCCGGATTTCTTCGGTGGTCAAAATCGGAAACCTGCTTTTAGGCGGTAACTATCCCATTCGGCTGCAGTCGATGGCCAATACCGATACCAACGATATTGAAAAATCCGTGGCTCAATGCCTGCGGATTGTCGAATCAGGTGGCGAACTGGTGAGATTTACGGCACAGGGAGTTCGTGAAGCTGAAAGTCTAAAACTGATTTGGGATGGAATTCGTGCAAAAGGTTGCGATGTGCCGTTGGTTGCCGATATTCATTTCAATGCCAATGCGGCCGATGTGGCCGCGAAATTCGTTGAGAAAGTGCGCATCAATCCCGGGAATTATGTAGGAAGTGTAAAAATTGGCGATACTTCTGATTATACCGACGAAGAATTTGAAGCAGAATATCAAAAAGTCCGCGCCCGTTTTATTCCGTTTCTGGAAATCTGCAAACAACATAATAGCGCCATTCGTATTGGAGTGAACCACGGTTCGCTGAGTGAACGGATGATGAACCGTTACGGCGACACATCGCGTGGAATGGTGGAGTCCTGCATAGAATTCTTGCGTATTTGCCACGAAGAAAATTTCAACGATGTGGTTATTTCCATGAAAACATCCAATACGGTGATGATGGTGCAAACAGTGCGGTTGCTGGTGGATGAAATGGCCAAGGAAAATCTGCATTTTCCGTTGCATTTGGGAGTTACCGAAGCGGGCGATGGCGAAGATGGCCGCATTAAATCGGCTGTTGGCATTGGAGCTTTGCTGGCCGATGGCATTGGCGATACCATTCGTGTGTCACTGAGCGAAGAGCCAGAAGCCGAAATTCCGGTGGCAAAATCGCTGGTTTCGTATATTTCAGAAAGGGAAAATCATAAACCAATCGTTGCTGCCGAAAATCTGCTGTTCGACCAGTATGAATATGCCCGGCGAAAAACCCATGCAGTTGGAATTGTCGGCGACGAAAATGTACCGGTGGTTTTGGCTTCAAAAGATGGAGATTTTGTAATTTCTCCCGATTTTATATTGGAACATTCAGAAAATAAAGTTTATTCAGTTGCTGAAATTGATTTACTCTTGCACGATGCTTCTGAAATGAAGTTTTTGAAAATGAGCTTTCCGGAGTTGAATCCTAAATTGTTGGGATTATTTATTGAAAGAAGGGATATTGTGGTGTTGCTGACAACCAATCATTTAAATGGAGTGGGAGAGCAGCGGGCATTTTTCCATACGTTATTAAATGCGGGATGCACGGTTCCGGTTATTCTTTGCCGGAATTATGCTGAAAAAGATTTGCAGCAATTGCAGATTAAAGCGGCTGCCGATTTGGGTGTACTATTTATTGACGGCTTTGGCGATGGCATTTTTATTGAAAATGAAGGTCAAATTTCAGCAGAAGAAATTAATTCGGTGGCTTTCGGCATTTTGCAGGCTTCGCGGGTAAGGGTAACCAAAACGGAATATATTTCCTGTCCCGGCTGCGGACGAACCATGTTTAATCTTCAAACGGTGATTGCACGAATCAAAGCCCGAACTTCGCATTTGAAAGGATTGAAAATCGGAATTATGGGTTGCATCGTAAATGGTCCCGGCGAAATGGCCGATGCTGATTACGGCTACGTGGGTGCCGGTCGTGGGAAAGTGAGTTTATACAAGAAAAAAGAATGTGTGGAACGGAATATTCATGAAAACGAAGCCGTTGATAAGTTGATTGAATTGATAAAAGTAAACGGCGACTGGCATGAATAGCAGAATTGCACTGGAAATTGCTATTTTTGCAACTATAATTCCGCAAACACAAAACTTCTGATGAAGAAAATCCTGATTTTCGCATTGACAATTTTCGTTTATTCTCTGGTCTCAGCCCAAAATGCGGACGAAAAGAAGTATTTGCTTACCAACAAAACCAACACATTCGGGATTTCAACACTTGGTTTCCTCGATCCTTACCTTTCACCGCTTACTTACAGCGGGTTTGGTTTGAATTACGAATATCAAACCAATCGGTTTCTTTCCGTTCAACATACCGATATTTCCATTCAAACAAAGTTTAATATTGAAACCGGAATTGCACTGAATCCTCAAATGTCCAGTGACATGCTTTATTTGGGGGCAAATTATGGTTGGGGATTGCAATATCATTTTGCGCCGTTTCATGGATTCAGGTTTCTTGCCGGTGGATTGTTGGACCTTGATTTTGGAATGAAAAATGTGGAACGAAACATCAATAATCCGGTGAATCTGGATATGTCGGCCAATCTGAACCTTACCGGAGTGGCAAAATACGACATCCCTTTGCGGCATAAAACGTTGAAATTGCAACTGGCTTTACAAACTCCGGTTCTGGGATATATGTTCGTTCCCAAAGCCGGTGCTTCCTATTTTGAAATGTTCGATTTAGGAAATATGACCGATGCTTTTCATTTCAGTTCGTTGTACAATAAGCGCGGTTTGAATTCCGTATTCACTATCGATGTACCTTTCAACCGAACTGTTTGGCGATTCGGGTTTAAAACGATTGATTTACGATATTCAGCCAACGACCTTGTTTTCAACCGGAGTGAATTCAGCTTTTTGATTGGAACTACTTTCGATACATTCAATTTCGCAGGCAGGAAAAACAAAGCACCGGCTAATTTTATCAGCACGAATAATTAGAATTACCAATGAAAAAAGTAATAAAACATATTTATTTTCTGATGTTGTTGGTTGTGCTTTTGCCTTCGTGCATGAACGAACCGGCCGTGCAACCCAATACTTTCAAAGGGAATTTTGTATCGTTGTGGCAAATTATCGACACCAAATATTGCTACCTGGATTATAAACATATCAATTGGGATTCCATCCATTCTGTTTATGCTTCGAAAGTAGATACCGTGAAAAAGGAACTGACTTTTTTCAATCTGATGGGAAATATGCTTGCCGAGTTGAAAGATGGTCATGTCAATCTTTATTCCGATTTTAATGCAAGCCGATACTGGAAATGGTTCACCGATTATCCTTCCAATTTCAGCTCTGCACTTATCGGAAACAGTCGGTATCTGGGCTCAAATTACCTGATTGCCGGTCCGTTTCATTATGCCATTATTGCCAGCGGTAAAGTCGGGTATATTTATTACCAAAGTTTTGAGGATGGTTTTTCGAATTCGAATGTAGCGTACATGATGAATTATTTTACCAATTGTAAAGGTTTAATAATTGATGTCAGAAACAATGGCGGCGGTTCTCTGGATTATTCGAAGCAGCTGGCATCCTATTTCTTCAAAGTTGAAACAGTGACCGGATATATGCGCCATAAAACAGGTAACGGGCATTCCGATTTCTCAAGTCCGGTGGAAATTAAAACCCCGGCTGATAAAAATATACAGTGGCAAAGGCCGGTGATGATACTTACTAATCGGATGTCATTCAGTGCCACCAATGATTTTGTAAACCGAATGAAAGAATCGCCAAATGGCATTATCGTTGGCGATAAAACAGGTGGCGGTGGCGGTTTGCCGCTTTCGAGCGAATTGCCGAACGGCTGGCTGGTTCGTTTTTCGTCGTCGCCGATGTACGATGCCCAAATGCAAAGCACCGAGTTTGGAATTGATCCCGATTATCCGGTTGCTTTAAGCGCCACCGATCAGGCCAATGGAATTGATACAATAATTGAAAAAGCAGTAGCACTTATAAAATAGCGGCAAGCGGCAAGCAGTAAACAGCAAGAACTTTCCTCGCTTACCGCTTACCGCTTACCGTTTACCGCTTACCGTTGTAAATGAAGAAACTCAAAATTACCGAAATGAATCGCCTCACCATTGAGGAATTCAAAGATGAAAAGAAGACGCCGCTGGTGGTGGTGCTCGATAATGTGCGCAGTCTGCACAACGTAGGTTCGGTGTTTCGAACGGCCGATGCATTTTTGGTTGAAGCCGTTTATTTGTGCGGTATCACCAGCACGCCGCCGCATGCCGAAATACACAAGACTGCTCTCGGTGCTGAAAATACGGTTGCCTGGAAACATTTTGAAGACACACATTTGGCACTACAAGAACTGAAAGACGCCGGTTATACTGTTTTTGCCATCGAGCAGGCACTTGGCAGCACCATGCTACCCGATTTGAAACTGGATAAAACAAAAAAGTATGCCGTTATTCTTGGAAACGAGGTGAAAGGCGTTCAACAATCGGTGGTGGATGCATGCGATGGTTGCATTGAAATTCCTCAATTTGGCACCAAACATTCGCTAAATGTAAGTGTAACCGGAGGAATTATTATTTGGGAGATATTTAAGAAATTAGCCCTCTAACCCTCTAAAATGGGAGTATTTCGTTGAGGCATCAAATTGTAAATTGTAAATGAATAAATTGTAAATGAATTTATGGATTGGAGAGATAAACTAAACGAAGTAAAACAAACGGTGCCACAGGTAGCTGAAACGCCGGAATCAACTATCATTAAACCGGCAAAAAAACGCCAGTCGGAACCGCTCCGTGTGGAACTGAACAAACGAAACGGCAAACCGGCCACGCTGGTCACGGAGTTTCAGGGAAAGGACAGCGAACTCAAAGAACTGGCCAAACTGTTGAAGGTAAAATGCGGTGCGGGCGGTTCGTCGCGAGATGGCGAAATACTGGTGCAGGGCGATTTCCGCGTGAAGATTGTCGAAATCTTAGAGAACATGGGATACAAAGTCAAAAAAATAAACTTTAAGTGATATCTCTAATTTTTCTTAAACTTTTAGCGGATTAGCGTTTGCGTGACAACAATTCAACAAGGGATGCGTTCTAAATTTATAATCAATACAAATACGATATGAATTATCCAAAAAAAAGGGTCTTTTTAATTTCTTTTATTGTAGGTTTGTTATTGCTCGGTTCGGTTAGTTGTTCCACACAAAATCCACCTGTAAATGCTTATACTGGTGCAACAAAGACAAAGTAATAAACTTCAGATTTAGTAAAAATTGTTTTGTAGTTTTAGAATCATTGCATTGGCTGAATTTCAAATGAGATTCAGCCAATGTTGTTTTACAACCGTATATAAATCTTTTTTCGGTCCAGCAAATAGCCTGCGAACCAACAAACTAACATCCACCAAACGGCAAAGAGCAACGAGCCTGCGTAGGCGCCGGCAAAGCTGAAAACATTCCCGAAAAGCCACGAGTAAAGCGGCTCGGCGCCAATATGAATTTTCCACATCACATTCGCACCGATTTCACTCAGCAGATAAATGAACAGCGGGTTTTTGCCGGTAATAATGAAAAAGTTCGTGCCTTTCTTTATCCCAACTATATCGGTGAGGTACACGATGCCCGAAAGGATGATGCAGTCGAGCCCCACGGTGAGTACGCTGTACGAACTGCTCCAGAGTTTTTTATTCACCGGGAAAAAATCGTTCCAGCAATACGCCAGAAACAGCAACGCAACGCCGGCCAGCAATATTTTTGTCAACGCCTCATAACTTTTCCCCTTTTGCTGCAGGTAATTTCCCACCACAAACCCGCCAATCACGTTGAAAAGTGCTGGCAGGGTGCTCAGAATTCCCTCGGGATCGAATGGAAAACCTTCGCCGTGATATAAATGATTCGCTCCGAAAGCCCACATATCGAGGTGCATTCCGGCGTTTCCGGTAAATGTGAACTCAGCGCCCGGGGTTCCGAAAAACAGAAGTATCATCCAGTAAGCAAACAACGAAACGACGCCGAGAAGTACGGTTTTTTTTTGTCCGAAGAAATAAATCAGCAGCGCCACGATACCATAACACAGCGCGATGCGTTGCAACACGCCCATGATGCGGGTTTGCGAAATCGGGTACGCGATGAGGTGCAACTGACCGTCCAGTTTGAAAAACGGAAACCAATACATGAGGTATCCCGCCAGGAAAATCAGCACAGTGCGTTTCCCTATTTTCCACAGAACGTCGCGCTGCGGCAGGGTGGCCCATTTTTTCGACACGAAACTCAGTGCGTTGCCCACGGCAAACAAAAACGAAGGAAAAACCAGGTCGGTGGGCGTGAAACCGTTCCAGTGCGCGTGCAACAGCGGCCAGAAAGTGGTCGCCTCGTTGCCCGGCGTGTTCACAATTATCATAAAAACGATGGTCATTCCCCTGAAAATATCGAGGGCGGTGAAGCGTTCCTGTACAATATTTGATTTCATAAGGTGTCTTTTTATTCGTCGTAAAAGTACAAATTTCTTTATGAATAAACTCATCGAAAGGAAATTGTTCCAGCCACTTTCTTTCATTCAAATTTCAATAAAATTATCAACAGCTATTCAAATGATTTGTATTTTTAAAGGAATTAAGTATCTTTGAGGGTGAAAATTGAAAAAATCAAGGTGACTTTGTTTGCCGCTCAGGGAAATGATCTAAAAACAGCTGTTTTGTGATTGTCACCCGAAGATGTTTATCAAAAACTGAAGTTTTATGCTTGTCACCCGAAGCGTTTTAACGAAAACAAGAGTTTTGTGCTTGTCACCCGAAGATGTTTATCAAAAACTGAAGTTTTGCTCTCGTCACCCGAAGCGTTTTAATAAAAACAGGTGATTTGGAGTTTTAGTAGGTAGTTGAATGAATATTTATCAAACTCAAAATAGAAAGTATGAAAAACATTACAAAACGAAGTATTATAATCGGGATATTATTAGTCATTGGACTATCTTTTTTGATTAAAAGAATTATTAAAGCAAATGATATGAATGAGAAATCTAGCAAGAGTTCTCAATATTTATATAATCAGAAATTTGATAAAGAAGATTCAATCCTTTTTAAAACAAATGAACTAAAAACCCTCAAATTTGCTTTTGAAATTAGTAGCAGTTATAGAAATGCAATTAAATGTTTTGAATATGGTGATATTGGGAAATTACATTATACGAAAATTGATTTAATTAATGACATATCATTGAATAATCTTATAAAATATAGAGATAAAAATACTCGTGAAACCACTATGCATACTTATCATAATTTAAATGGAAATAATTTTGATTTTTCGATAAGAGGAGAAAAAACAGAAAAGGTAGATAGCATAATCTTTAGTTTAAAAGGAGATGAAAGCAAGTTAAAGAAAAATGTTTATAATAAAAACTTTGTAAGTTATTATTTGCCGGTATCTACACTTTCATTAAGATATGGGGAAGATGCACCAACTGATATTTTCTTTGGAGGAAAGGAAGGTTTACTGGCAATCAGAAATAAATATCCCTTGATGATTTCTTTTTACAAAAAACAAAAATCATTGTATGTAATGATATTGATTCCGAATAAAGATAATGTAAATTTGGAACCTAATTTATTTGAAAAACTAATGAATGATAATGCTGATTTAGGCAACAATGAAATTATGAATTAATTTCCTCCATGCTCAACATCTATCGCGCCTCTGCCGGTTCGGGCAAAACATACCGGCTTACGCAAGACTATATTCACTTGCTGTTCGACCCCCGACGGGAGCGGGCGCATCGTCGCATCCTGGCGGTTACGTTTACCAACAAGGCCACCGACGAGATGAAAACGCGCATTCTGAAAGAGCTGCACGCACTGTCGCAAGGCGAAAAGTCGGATTACCGCGAAGGGCTGATGGCGAAATTCCGCATGGATGAAGAATCCGTCAATGTTAGGGCAAAGCATATTCTCACCACCATTCTTCACGATTATTCATCGTTCTCGATAAGCACTATCGACCGCTTTTTTCAGCAGGTTATTCGTTCGTTTGCCCGCGATATCGGGGTTCATGGCGGTTATAATCTGGAGCTGGACAATACGGCCACGTTGGAACAATCGGTCGATAATTTGTTTCTGGATTTGTCCAAAGACGAAAACAAACAACTGTTGCAATGGCTCACGGCGTATGCTGAGGAAAAGATTGAGCAGTCCGAAAACTGGAACATGCGCAGCAATATCATGGAGTTGGGCAAGGAAATTTTCAAGGAAAGTTACCAGCACAAAGCCGAAGATACCAACCGCAAACTCCACGAGCGCGAGTTCCTGACCAACTACCGCAAAAGCCTGCGTGAGATAAAAACCACCTTCGAAGCCCGGGTAAAACAAACCGCTACCGAAGGATTGAATGTGATGGCACGGAACGGCTTGACGCACGAAGATTTTTCATATAAAGACACATCAACATTAGAAAAGTTGGTTAAAGGAAAATTAGAAATCAGTGTCCGGTTTGCCAAATATGCTGACGATGTAAACAATTGTTTCACAAAAAAAACACCGCAGGATGTGAAGTCGGCTATCGAGTCGGCTTACAATTCCGGCTTGGGAAAATGCTTTCAACAGATTGTGGAGATGTTGAGCGTGGATATTGTACGATACAATTCGGCGATGATGGTACTCAAGCATATCAATACGCTCGGCATTTTGTCCGACCTGGCCGTGCAGATAAAAAAGCTCACCGACGAGCAAAACACCATGTTGATTTCCGATTCCAATATGCTGCTCAACAAAATTATCGACAACAGCGACACGCCTTTTGTGTACGAGAAAACGGGTATTACCATCGATAACTTTATGATTGATGAGTTTCAGGATACGTCCACGCTGCAATGGAAAAACTTTCATCCGCTGATGGCAAACAGTCTGGCGGCGGGCAAATTCAACCTCGTGGTGGGAGACGTGAAGCAAAGCATTTACCGTTGGCGTAACTCCGACTGGAAACTCCTCGACGAACAAATCCTCACCGATTTCCGCCCGGAACAAATTCACGAAGAAAACCTGGAAACCAACTGGCGCAGCGATAAAAATATCATCGATTTCAATAATTCCTTTTTCCGTCGGGCTGCGCAATTGTTGCAAAGCAAACTGAATGAAAATCTGCAAGCGGTATTGCCTGTTTATCCGCAATTGGAAGCG
This sequence comes from uncultured Bacteroidales bacterium, assembly GCA_903929065.1. GTDB lineage: Bacteria > Bacteroidota > Bacteroidia > Bacteroidales > Paludibacteraceae > Paludibacter. The sequence goes on from CAIYTJ010000609.1 coordinate 14,453, forward strand.
TTGAAGCACAAAATTGAACATGCGTATGCCAATATTCATCAGCAAACGTCGCCCAAAGCCGGAACGGGTAGGGTAGAGGTGCGCTTTATTGCCGCGGATGAAAACGAAGACGGCTGGAAAGCTGAAAGTTTGCAGCGGCTACCCGCACTGCTTGAAGAGTTGCAGGGGCGCGGTTATCGTCTGGCGGATATTTGTATTCTGGTGCGCAAAAACGACGAAGAACAACAGGTGATTCATCGGTTGTTGAACTATAAAACCACGGGGGAAGCCAAGCCGGATGTTTGTTATGAAATTATGGGCAACGAAGGCTTGCTGATTGGTGCGGCGGCTTCGGTGCGGTTTGTACTGGGACTTTTGCAATTGTTTGTCAACCCCGCCGACAGCATTCAACAAACCATTGTTAACTATGAATACGCCCGTGGCAAGCAACATAAATCGGAAAACGAAGCGCTGAATGCTTGCTTTTCAATTCCCGATTCATCAGAAAATATCTTTTCTTCTTTGTTTACCAAGGACGAAAATGAACGGTTGAAACACGTGCAGCACAGTTCGCTTTACGATATGGTGGAACAAATCATTTCGCTGTTCGGCATTGGCGGTTGGCACAACGAAGCAGTGTTTGTTCAGGCATTTCAGGATGTAGTGTTTCGCTATACCACCGGCAAAACGGCCGATCTGAACAGTTTCCTGACGTGGTGGAAAAAGAACGGCGGCAAACAATGCATTTCCACGCCCGACAACCAAAGTGCCATGCGCATTATGACCGTTCACAAGTCGAAAGGACTGGATTTTCGCGTGGTGATTATGCCTTTTTGCGATTGGGATTTGGACAGTCGCATGCGCAATATTCTTTGGTGCGAACCAAGCGTGGCACCCTTCAACGAATTGCCGTTGTTGCCGATTGAATATGGATCGAAACTCGGTCAATCTATTTTTGCGGAAAACTACTTCGATGAACAAATGCATTTGTTTATCGACAGTTTGAATGTGGCGTATGTGGCGTTTACCCGCGCCAAAAACGAATTGATTTGCTTTGCGCCTGCACCGAAAAAAGAAGTGGAAAGTCTGGATAAGATAAATTCCTTGTCGGCTTTGCTTACGGCTTGCTTCAGTGTGGAAACTCCGGGGTTGGATGCTGAAATCATTCCGTTGTCAAAATCGTTTGACGAGGTTTCGAAAGTGTTCTCGTTAGGCGAACCGACACAAATTATCTACAACGAGGCACCCGAATCGAGAGGCAATGAAAAGATAACCGATTATCCGTCCGTGACCAGTACCGACCGCTTGCGCATTCGGCACCAAAGTCTGGATTATCTGCTCGAAAACCAGCAACTCACCGACAGCCGGTTGAATTACGGATTAATTATGCACGATATTTTGAAACAAATCACCCGCAAGTCCGATCAGGAAAAAGCCATTGCAGCTATGATTCGCGAAGGTCGCATCTCCGAACAGGAAGGCGAAACGGTTGTGACGGAGATGGAGAAATTCTGGAATTTGCCCGAAACTGAAAACTGGTTTGCCGAAGATGCCCGTGTACTGAATGAAACCACCATACTCATTCCCACCGGCGAGCAATATCGCCCTGACCGGGTTGTCATTAAAGGCAACGAAGCTACGATTGTGGATTATAAATTTGGCGAAAAAGAAAGTAAAACTTACATTCAGCAGGTGAAACAATACATGAACCTGATTGCCGGAATGGGTTACCAAACCAGCGGTTTTGTGTGTTATGTGAGTTTGGGGAAAGTGGAGAAAGTTTTTTAGACGATTCTAATAAATATTTCGTTTGCTTTTCGCTTCATCCAACGAGAACTTTAAATTCCGGTGAGCGAGTTTATAGCCCTTCAGGTTCAACAGGATTTGGTTCTCGTACTTTTGCGGAATATCAAAATACGAACGGTTATCCTCCACCACGATATTCTGAATTTTATCCATATCAAGACCGGCTTCTTCCACTAGAAACTCACGAAGATTCCCTTTGGTAAAGCCCTGCGAAAAACCGATATTCATATACAAAGTAACCGGAGCTGAAGGTTGTTCCGGTTTTGGTCGAATATCCGTTTGCGTAAATTGAATGTTTAAATCCGATTGCAACGTTTTAATATCTTCCAATTCTTCATCTTTCACCAGACAAATGGACACGCCTGATTTTCCTGCACGGGCGGTGCGTCCGCTGCGATGCGTATATTGTTCCGACTTTTCGGGCAAATGGTAATGGATAATATAATCCAGTTCCTTCACATCGATACCTCGGGCAGCAATATCAGTTGCCACCAACAAGTTAATGCGGCCGTTTTTAAATCCGCGCATAACCTTGTCGCGCATTTCCTGGTTCAGATTTCCATGCAGTGCATCGGCCGTAACTTCAAAGCCAGCCAGTTGTTTCGCCAACCTTTTTGCAGCAACTTTTGTGCGACAAAAAGCAATTCCACGTTGATGCCGGTGTTCAGATAAGAATGCTTTCAGATATTCCAACTTCTCACCTTGTTGGTAAATCAGGTATTGATGTTCAATTTTTTTATTGATAAATTCTTCGGCATTAATGCGGATTTCAACAAAATCAGGACGCAAATAATCGTGAATAATTTGTTTCACATCGGTTGGCATGGTTGCTGTAAACAGCATCTTGATAATATCCTTATTGCACGATTTCAAAACCGTATCAATCTCGGTTTTAAAACCCATATTCATCATTTCGTCGGCTTCATCCAGCACCAGATACTTTAAATGTTCGAGGCTCAATGCCTTTCGTTCCAGCAAATCAATCAACCTTCCGGGAGTTGCCACCACCACATGCGTTGGTCGTTTAAGTTTTAGAATTTGGTCTTCGATGGGTGCGCCGCCATAAACTGCTTCGGCAAAAACCCGTGATAAATGTTTCGAAAAAAGAAAGAATTCACGGGCAACCTGCTGACCTAATTCACGGGTCGGAACCAATACCAATGCCTGAATACCGGCAAATTTCGGATCGATGGTTTGAAGAATCGGCAAACAGAAAGCGGCGGTTTTACCGGTTCCTGTTTGTGCAACCGCCACTAAATCCTTCTTGTTTTGAAGGATATGCGGAATAGCCTGAAGTTGAATAGCTGTAGGCTCGGAAATTCTGTTTTCCTCCAGTGCCTGAATAATATTTTCGTGAATTCCTAAGTCTGCAAAAGTCATTTTTTTGTTGTATTATTGACATGTATAACTAAAAAATGAGGGTCTTCAGGAATCACAAACTTTCAGTATGAACAGAAAAACAGCCATTTTCGATTTGAAAATCTATTAGAATAAATTTGGTTTCCGCTTTTTGGCTTCTTCCAGACTTAATAAATCAGGTTTCTTAACCTGCTTGTCACGCAATGCCTGATATTCTGCGGCAATGTCCGCTTCATAGGCTGCGTGATTGGCTTTGCTCATCAATTGTGCCACTACATGCGTATTGACCGAAGCATCTTTTACGTAAACCACCGGACCATTGTAATTCGGAGCAATTTTTACCGCTGTATGAATTTTTGAAGTCGTCGCACCACCAATCAATAACGGAATGGTCAATCCGGCTTTTTGCATCTCGGCAGCCACATGTGTCATTTCTTCCAACGAAGGCGTAATCAATCCGCTCAGCCCCACAATATCCACTTTTTGGTCAATGGCAGTCTGAATGATTTTTTCAGTTGGTGTCATAACGCCTAAATCGATTACTTCGAAATTATTACAAGCCAGCACCACGGCCACGATATTTTTACCGATATCATGCACGTCGCCTTTTACAGTAGCAATCAGGAATTTTCCAGCCGAAGAACTTTGTCCGGGAACTTTCTGTTTTTCAATTTCGGGTTGAAGAATCGCCACGGCTTTTTTCATCGTTCGGGCTGTTTTTACCACCTGAGGCAGAAACATTTTTCCATTGCCAAACAAATCGCCAACGATATTCATTCCACTCATCAACGGACCTTCAATAATTTCAATCGCCGTATCATATTTTGTCAGTGCTTCCGCTAAATCTTCTTCCAGAAAATCACTGATACCTTTTATTAGTGCGTATTCCAACCGTCCCTGCAACGGACGCGAACGCCATTCATCCACTTTTTCCAGTTTTTCGCCCGAAGCCTGATTCTTTACTTTCTCGGCAAGTTCAATCATGCGTTCGGTAGCATCCGGACGGCGATTCAGCACAATATCCTCCACATGTTCCAGTAATTCAGGCTCAATATCCTCGTAAATCTGCAACATGCCGGCATTTACAATACCCATGTCCATGCCTTCTTTGATGGCATAATACAGGAAAACCGAGTGAATTGCTTCGCGAACCACATTATTGCCGCGGAACGAAAATGAAAGATTGCTCACACCACCACTGATTTTCGCGAAAGGAAGATTGGCTTTAATCCAACGGGTTGCATTCAGAAAATCAACGCCGTAGTTGTTGTGTTCTTCGATTCCGGTGGCAATGGCCAGAACATTTGGATCGAAAATGATATCTTGTGGCGGAAAACCAACTTTGTCAATCAGCAAATGATAAGCACGGCTGCAAATCTGTGTTTTGCGTTCGAAACTATCCGCCTGGCCTTTTTCATCAAAAGCCATAATAATAACGGCGGCGCCATACGCGCGGATTTTACGGGCTTTTTTCAGAAAATCCTCTTCGCCTTCTTTCAGGCTGATAGAATTGACAATACATTTCCCCTGAACGCATTTCAGTCCGGCTTCAATCACTTCCCATTTCGAAGAATCAATCATAATCGGCACACGTGAAATGTCTGGTTCAGCGGCAATATAATGCAGAAAAGTAACCATTTCCTCTTTCGATTCCAACATGGCATCATCCATGTTGATGTCGATAATTTGAGCACCATCCTCCACTTGCTTGCGGGCAATGACCAGTGCTTCTTCGTATTTCTTCTCATTAATCAGTCGCAAAAATGCACGGGAACCGGCCACGTTGCAACGCTCGCCAATGTTGACGAATAAAGATGAATTATCTATCTCAATTTCTTCCAGACCGGATAGCTCAAGTTTTGTCGAAGCTGGTTTTTTAGTCCGAAGTTTCGCTCCTTTAATCAATTTCTGATACGCAGCAATATGATCGGGTGTAGTTCCGCAACAACCGCCGATAATATTCACCAATTGTTCATCGAAATAATCTTTTACCTGAGCTGCCATGGTTTCCGGTGTTTCGTCGTATTCACCAAACTGATTCGGCAAACCAGCATTCGGATAGGCGCTTATAAACCACGGAGAATGTTCATTTATTTCTTCGAGGTACGGTTTCAAATCTTTGGCACCAAAAGAGCAATTTAAACCAACTGACAATAAATTGGCATGACCAATTGAAGCAAGAAAAGCGCGGATAGTTTGACCGGAAAGTGTTCTTCCGCTTGTATCAGCCACCGTTGCCGAAAGCATCAAGTCAACCCGTTTGCCGAGTTCGGTCATGGCTTCTTCAGCTGCAAAAATAGCGGCTTTGGCATTCAACGTATCAAAAATTGTTTCAATCAATATTGCATCAACACCACCTTCAATCAACGCCAGCATCTGTTCTTTGTAAGCAGAAACCAAATCATCAAAACTCACTGCGCGGAAAGCCGGATTATTTACGTCGGGCGACATGGACGCTGTTTTGTTTGTTGGACCAACCGAACCGGCTACAAATCGTGGTTTTTCAGGATTCTTTGCAGTAAATTCATCGGCAACCTGACGTGCGAGTTTTGCACCGGCCAGATTGATTTCCCGAACCAGTTCGCCCATTCCGTAATCTTCCATCGAAATGAGTTGCGCATTAAACGTGTTGGTTTCAATGATATCGGCACCGGCAGCAAGATATTCCTTGTGAATGGAGCTGATAATTTCCGGTTGAGTCAACACCAGCAAATCATTATTTCCCTTTACCAGACTTTTCCAGTCGGCAAAACGCTCACCCCGATAATCTTTTTCGGTGAGTTTGTGGCGTTGTATCATAGTTCCCATCGCTCCGTCGAGGACCAAAATACGATGTTCAAGTTCAGTTTTTAGTTTCATGTTTTCTGCGTTTGAAGTGCAAAGATAATGATAATCAGTTGATAGTTGATAGTTGATAGTTTGGAAATTCGAAATCAGCACCAACAAAAAACGCCGAAAGAACTAACTTTCAGCGTTTTTATCACTTTTTGGGTTAGTTATTTGATAAGTCCGCGACCTGTCATTTCTTTAGGTTGCTCAATGCCCATAATCTGGCAAATGGATGGAGCCACATCGGCTAAAATTCCATTTTCGACTTTCGCATTTTTGTTTTCTGTAACATAAACAAACGGAACAGGATTCAACGAGTGTGCCGTGTTTGGAGAGCCATCAGCATTTTCAGCGTTATCGGCATTTCCGTGGTCGGCAATAATAATCACTTCGTAATCATTGGCTTTTGCGGCTTCCACCACTTCCGAAACACATTTGTCAATGGTTTTTACAGCTTTTACAATAGCCTCATATACGCCGGTATGACCAACCATATCGCCATTGGCGAAGTTCAACGCGATAAAATCAAATTTTTGAGTGTTCAGAGCGGCAACCAGTTTGTCAGCAACTTCCGGAGCACTCATTTCCGGTTGCAAATCGTAAGTTGCTACCTTTGGAGATGGAACCAGAATACGTTCTTCACCCGGGAATTCGCTTTCGCGACCGCCGGAGAAAAAGAAAGTTACGTGCGCAAATTTTTCGGTTTCCGCAATGCGTAATTGTTTCAATCCCAATTTCGAAATATATTCGCCAAGCGTGTTGTGAACATTATCTTTATCGAATAATACATGTAAACCTTTATACGAAGAATCGTAAGGAGTCATGCAATAATATTCCAGCGGAATGGTGTGCATTCCTTCTTCCGGCATGTCGGTTTGTGTCAGCACCACGGTCAGTTCTTTGGCGCGGTCATTTCGGTAATTGAAGAAAATTACCACGTCACCGGCTTTGATGGTTGATAACGGTTTCCCGGCAGCATCAACAGCTACAATTGGCAAAATAAATTCGTCGGTTACGCCTGCATCATACGTTTTTTGCATGGCATTCACCACATTTGTTGTCGATTCACCAACACCATTCACCAATAAATCATAAGCTTTTTTCACGCGGTCCCAACGTTTGTCACGGTCCATGGCATAATATCGGCCGATAATCGAAGCAATTTTTGTGGTTGTTCCTTTTGAATAATTGTCCAGGTGTTCGATAAAACCTTTTCCGCTTCGTGGATCAGTGTCACGACCATCCATAAAGCAGTGAACGAAAGCGTTGGCATTATATTCTTTGGCAATATCAATCAGTTTCAGCAAGTGGTCGAGCGAACTGTGAACGCCGCCATCAGAAACCAATCCTAAAAAATGGATATTTTTATTATTGTCGCGGGCATACGAATACGCGCTGATAATTTCAGGATTTTGCATAATGCTGTTGTCGCGGCACGCAATGTTGATTTTTACCAAATCCTGATAAACAACACGTCCGGCACCAATATTCAAGTGACCAACTTCAGAGTTTCCCATTTGTCCGTCAGGCAATCCAACATCTTCACCGGAAGCCAATAAGTGCGAATTTGGATAATTTGCCAACAACGAATCCCAGTAGGGTGTCGGCGTATTGTAAATGACATCGGCATGAGAATGATTCCCAATTCCCCAACCGTCTAAAATCATTAGTAATGCTTTTTTGCTCATATTATTTTGATAATTTATTGATTTATACCTGTATTAATACCGTTGTTTTTGAAG
>CAIYTJ010000610.1 GCA_903929065.1 uncultured Bacteroidales bacterium
AATCGCTATATATTTTAAGTAGTTCGTCATCGATGCTAAACCCGGCATTTGATAAGCCTTGTACTAATGAAATTCTGTATTCGCAATTAACTTCACCACTTCCAATGCCACCAGTAATCAGATCATAACCATTATTACCAAATAATGCAATTTTTTTAATTTCATGAGCTATCGGTAATGTCTGCCCATTGTTCTTTAATAGTACCATTCCTTCAGAAGCTGCTTCCCGCGAAATTTGAGCATCTTTCTTAAGATCGGGTTGATTTGAAAATTTGTAGTGATTGAACGAAGGGGATTTCAATATAATATTCAAAATTCCTGTTACATTTTCGTCCAATTGTTTTTCCGAGAGTTTGCCGGCTTTTACTGCTTCCAAAATTTGTTTCGCCTGTGTGGCCATACCTGGCATTAACAAGTTATTGCCAGCCTGTACTTGTGCAACTGGTGCTTTCCCGGCAAACCAGTCAGTCATAACAAGCCCTTTAAATCCCCATTCTTTGCGCAAAATCGTTTTCAACAGGTCTTCACTTTCAGAGGTGTAAGTGCCGTTTATCTGATTATAAGCAGTCATCACCGTCCAAGGGTGCGAATTTTTTACAGCAATTTCGAATGCTTTTAAATAGATTTCACGCAAAGCTCTTTCACTAGCAATTATATTTGCTGTAAAACGATTAATTTCCTGTTCATTTGCAATAAAATGTTTAATTGATGTACCTACTCCATTTGATTGGATGCCATTGACCATGGCGGAAGTTATCATTCCGGAGATTAAAGGATCTTCAGAATAATATTCAAAATTACGTCCTCCAAGGGGATTTCGTTGAATATTTAATGCGGGAGCCAGTAAAATATCAATTCCATATTCTTTTGCTTCGTGCCCAAAAGCAACACCCACCTTTTTTACTAAGTCGACATTCCAGGTTGAAGCTAATGAAACGCCTACCGGCCAGGCAGTAGCATAAAAAGTTTTTCCGGGTTGAGTTTCACGGATTGGGTCAATACGTACACCTGCAGGACCATCAGCTAAAACAATAAATGGAATGTTGTATCTTGGATTTGCATTTGTTGTACCTGCTGCTCCGGGAACACCTTCTTGTGTATTGCCAACCACAGATTGAAAATTATCGTCTGGCATTTTAAAACCATTACCTACTACCAAGTTTACTTTTTCTTCAAGTGTCATGACTTTAATTATCTCCTTAATAGTATAAGGAGTAAACTGTGGAGTAACTTTTACCGGAGCGTTTTGGGCAATTAAATTAAAAGACAGGATCGAAAACAACAGGAGTATTGATCTTGAGGTCATAGTATTCTAGAATTAGTGTGTGATTTAAGGAAAAAAGACACCCTGACAATTTCGTGAAGAACACTGCCAGAAAGCTATCTGAGAAAGGAAGGCAATAAGAAAAACTTTTTGAAACAGAGTAAGTATGGTGACCACTAGGGCCACCTTTACTTTTTTTATTTGGCTTCAGTTTTAGTTTCCACTATTCTTACTCCTGTACAATCAAACATATCCATCAATGATCCGGTTACATTATTAGCATCTTTCTTTTCAAGATAGATATATACATCGTAACCACTAGCTGTAAAGTAGCCG
>CAIYTJ010000611.1 GCA_903929065.1 uncultured Bacteroidales bacterium
ACACTTCCAGATCGGAATCAATCTGACAATCAGTCACAAAGGCAGTTGAATTTTCGCTTTCTTTTCGTTCATCAGCATACAAATCAGCAAATTCTTCATCTTTCAATTCATGAACCGCTTCGTTTAATATTTTTTGATATGTTTCGTAACCTAAGTCTGCAATAAAACCACTTTGCTCCGCTCCCAACATGTTCCCGGCACCGCGAATATCTAAATCCTGCATGGCGATATTAAATCCACTTCCCAATTCAGCAAAGGTTTCTAAAGCTTGTAAACGTCGACGGGCTTCAGGAGTCAACAATGTCATTTCAGGTGCCATCAGATAACAAAATGCCTTTCGGTTGCTTCGACCAACCCGGCCACGCAGTTGGTGCAGATCACTCAGACCAAAATTATGAGCGCTGTTTATTATTATGGTGTTTACATTCGGAATGTCAATACCTGATTCAATAATTGTAGTTGCAACCAACACATCATATTCATAATCAATAAAATCCACAATTACTTGTTCCAGTTTGTCTGCCGGCATTTGCCCGTGACCAACTGCCACACGACAACCGGGAATCAAGCGCCGAATCATATTTTCAATAATGTAGATATTCTGAATGCGGTTATTAATAAAGAAAACCTGACCATTCCGGTTCATTTCCAGCTGAATAGCTTCACGAATCACATCTTCATCATATATGTGAATTTCAGTTTGAATCGGATACCGGTTTGGCGGCGGTGTATTTATGATGGACAAATCACGCGCACCCATAAGCGAAAACTGGAGTGTTCGTGGAATTGGTGTGGCAGTCATAGTAAGCGTATCCACATTCACTTTCATTTCTTTAAGCTTTTCCTTAACTGTTACGCCAAACTTTTGCTCTTCGTCAACGATTAACAATCCCAAATCCTTGAATTTTATTGATTTACCTACCAATTTATGGGTTCCAATAATAATATCAATTTTTCCATTTGTCAGTCTTTCAAGTACTTCTTTCGTTTGGTTTGAAGTTCTGGCACGACTTAAATAATCAACAGTTACAGGAAAATCTTTGAAACGTTCTTTGAAAGAATTATAATGTTGCAAAGCCAAAACAGTAGTTGGAACAAGCACAGCAACCTGTTTTCCATCGGTCGCTGCCTTAAAAGCTGCACGCATAGCCACTTCGGTTTTTCCAAAACCCACGTCACCACAAACCAATCGATCCATTGGAAGAACAGATTCCATGTCTTTTTTTACATCGGCAGTAGCTTTTACCTGATCGGGCGTGTCTTCATAAATAAAGGAAGCCTCCAGTTCTTGTTGCATATATGTATCCAGCGAATACTGGAAACCCTGCTCCGCTTTTCGTTTTGCGTAAAGTTTAATCAGTTCACGGGCAATATCTTTTACCTTTGTTTTGGTACGTTCCTTCAACCGTTCCCAGGCACCAGAACCAAGTTTATTAATGCGGGGTGCTTCACCTTCCTTGCCTTTGTATTTTGAAATACGGTGCAAAGCATGAATACTTACAAAAATGATATCATCGTCCTTGTAAATGAGTTTTACCATTTCCTGCATTTTGCCGTTCACATTGGTTCGTATCAAACCGCCAAATGTTCCGACTCCATGATCGACATGCACCATATAATCACCAATCTGAAACTGGTTTAACTCTTTAAGTGTCATCACAACTTTTCCAAGTCGTGTTTTATCGGTTTTTAATTGATATTTGTGGAAACGGTCGAAAATCTGGTGATCTGTATAACAAATCAACGATAAATCATGGTCGATAAAACCCTCGTGAAGTGTGTTTTTAATCGGTTGAAAAACAATTTCATCGCCCCTATCTGCAAAAATAGCTGCTATCCGATCCGTTTGTTTGACACTATCGCTCAGTATATAAAGTTTATAACCTTCATTCAATTTATGCTTCAGATTATCAGCAACTAAATCAAAATTTTTATGAAAAATAGGCTGAGGTGAAGTATTGAAATTTAAGGTTGTGTCATGTTTGAAAAAAGCCTTTTCGCACCATTCCATTTTGTTGAATGATTCTGCCTGTTCAATAAATTCATCACCGGTAATATGTGTTTTTTTTAAATGTGGCGTTTTATGTTCTGTTTCATTTGCTTTTACAAGGAGCTCGTTATAAAGAAGGTTTATTCTCTCACGCGCGAAAGCCACATTTGTAAAGCTAAACAGGCTATTCGCAGGAATAAATTCAAAAAACGAAACGTGTTTTGAAGTTTTATCGTGTTGTAAATCAGGAATAATTATAATTTCTGTTTTCTTTTCCTGCGAAAGTTGGGTTTCAATATCAAACACACGAATTGATTCCACTTCATCTCCGAAAAAGTCGCAGCGATAAGGAAGTTCATTGGCGAATGAAAAGATATCAACAATGCTACCCCGAACTGAATATTGTCCCGGTTCATAAACAAAGTCTACCCGCTCAAAACCATACACTCGAAGCATTTCAACAACAAAGTCAATTCCCAGATTTTCACCCACATGCATTCTCAACAAGTTTGTCTGCATATTTTCGGACGATACCACTTTTTGCATTAAAGCTTCAGGCGAAGTCACTATTAAACAAGGAATTGTAGTATTTGCCAACCGGTTAAGCACTTCGGTGCGAAGAATTTCGTTGGCCGCATCTAATTGCGAAAGTTTAATTGCTTTTTTGAATGAAGACGGAAAATAGAAAACTTCGTCGGTGGAAAGAATTTGTTTCAGATCGTAGTATAAATAGGCGGCTTCATCTGCATCATCCCGCACAACAACATGGGTGTGAGGATTCGCTTTGAATAATGAAGCGATAACCAAAGCAGATGAAGATCCTCTCAAACCGGAAATTTTTATATTTCGTTCGAGGGAAGAAACCCTTTTTACAAGCTCATTTACTTGTGGATGGTGGGAATAGAGTTGTTGAAAGTCTGCTAAGTTAATTGGTTAATTGTTTATTAATTAATCTAATGTTATTCAATCAATTTAATATTCTATTTTATTCTCGGCTTTTGCCCATGCTTCAAAAGCCACAATGGCTTCATTGGGCAAGAGTTGAGTTGTTGTCACTTTTCTGTCTTCAGGTTTCAAATCAATTTCATCATATATAAACGAATCATCGAAGCCAATGTTCTTAGCGTCAGTTTTAGTATTACCATAATACAATTTATCAAGATGCGCCCAATAAACAGCTCCCAGGCACATTGGACACGGCTCACAGGAAGAATAAATCTCACAACCGGCTAAATCATACGATCCAAGCTTAAGCGAAGCTTCGCGAATGGCATTCACTTCTGCATGTGCAGTTGGGTCAGTATTCGCAGTTACGCGATTGACTCCTTTTGAAATGATTTTTCCATCTTTCACGATAACTGCACCAAAAGGACCGCCTCCATTTTGTATATTTTCAATAGACAAAGCAATGGCTTTGCGCATAAATTCTTCTCTATAAT
>CAIYTJ010000612.1 GCA_903929065.1 uncultured Bacteroidales bacterium
AGAGTTTTATTTAATTCCTCAATTGTTTCAGGCATTTTAGAATTCATAATTTTTTGAATTTTACTAATTTCCTGACCAATTTTCTTGTAATGTCCTTTTATATAAATAGCTAATCCAACTAATGTACCAGTTATCAGAATGGTAATCCAACCTCCTTCATCAAACTTCATTACAATAACTGTAAACAAAATAAACGTTGTGAGAGTGAATCCGGTTCCGTTTATCAATAATTTTCCTAACCACTTTTTTTCTACTTTACGTACCTGAAACCAATGTTTTACCATCCCGAATTGAGATAATGAGAAAGTAATAAACACATTAATACTATAAAGTACAACCAGAAATGCAACAGAAGCTTTCGAAGACCAAATAACAAGATATGCAGCAACACCCATGATTAAGATACCGTTTTGTGAAACCAAACGGTCGCTCAACATAGTAAAACTTCGAGGCAACCATGAGTCATGAGCCATATTTGACATTACACGTGGTCCATCAAGGAAGCCGGTTTGAGCTGCCACAAATAGTAAAGCTGCTTCGGAAATTAGTGTAACATAAAGAAATGTTTGTCCGAAAAATGGATTCCAGTTAGTAATTGCTTTACTTATCAAAACTGCATTCATTGTCTTTCCGGGTTCTAAATGCACATTGAAAAGAAAATATGAGATAATTAAACCCAATACTGCTGCTGATAATGAAATGGCCAACAAACGCATGGTTTTAATAGCTGTTTTAACTCGTGGTTCGCGAAGATTCGGTATCCCGTTACTTACTGCCTCAATACCCGTATATGTTCCCGCACCCATACTATATGCTTTCATAATCAGGAATATAGTTCCATAAATTCCAAGTTGGTGTACCGTTCCGGTTAATTCAGTATGCGTTTGTTTTACAACAGTTTGAAGTTGTGAACCATGCATTGTAAAGGAATAAACAATAAGAAAAATATGCGATATTAAGAATATTATAAAAATAGGTGTTAAAGCAGCAACAGATTCTTTTACTCCCCGCAAATTTAATATAGTTAGTACTCCTAACATGGAGAGTGCAAATGCAACTTTATAACTCTGAAACTCTAATGGGAGAAAACTGAAAATTGCATCTGCACCACTGGAAATGGAAATGGAAATAGTTAAAACATAGTCGATAAGCAAAGCCGAACCGGATATCATACCCACATTGGGTGAAATTAAGTGAGTTGCTACAAGATAACCACCACCGCCGTGAGGAAATAACTTTATAATTTGTGAATAACTGGTACTAATTATAAATATAGTCACCATTGTTATTAATCCAACTATAACAGATAAGTTTACATGAATACCAAGTGTTTTGTAGATTTCTTCAGGACCATAACAAGAAGATGATAATGCGTCCGAGCCTAAACCGACCCAGGCAAAAAACACTATTAAAGAAATGTGACTAAACGTTCTGCTATCGTTCAAATCGAGAGCATTACCAATAACAGTCTTTTTTACGGAATTTAAATAACTTTTTTCTTCTTTCATTTTAAAAAAACTTTTTATTAACCCATTAAACCTTATACCTTACAAATTGAATTCAAAATTGCGCAAAAGTAATACATATTATTCAAACAACAATGAATTTCTGACAAATTGACATCATACTATTCCTAAAAAGATCCAGAAATCAACCCCACAGTTGACTTAATTTTTTAAATTATTGATTGTGTATAAATATTTTGCAAAGATACTGTTTTCATCTTTTGTTTAATCAATTTATAACTAACATTTTTTAGTGTCGAATAACATGAAACTGGTTTTAGGTCAATTATTTTGATTTTCAACAAAAAAGGCTGAACTTTCATTTAAGTTCAGCCTAACTAAATTTATAGAGGATTTTATTTTGCCAACAATGCTTTTACTTTATCCGAAATCAAACGTCCTTCGGTTTTTCCGGCAAGTTGCTTACTGGCAACCCCCATCACTTTTCCCATATCCTGCGGACCAGCGGCTCCAACTTGTTCAATAATTGCTGCCACAGCGGCTTCCAGTTCAGCATCAGTCATTTGAACTGGCAGGTATTTTTCAATTACAGCCGCTTCGGCTAATTCATTTTCTGCTAATTCGGGACGATTTTGTTCGGTATAAATCTGTGCAGATTCCTTGCGCTGTTTCACCATTTTCTGTATAATTTTAACAGCAGCTTCATCGGCAAGATTACCATCACTGCCTTTTGAGGTTTTAGCTTCCAGAAATTCCTTTTTCATGCCGCGCAAAGCTTCCAAAGCCACTTTATCGCGTGCCAGCATGGCTGTTTTTATATCACCACTTACTTTATCAAATAATTCGTTCATGCTCTTTTTAGTTATTATTTATTCATAAGTTTTCTTTTCCATGCCGGAATATTGACCACTTTATTTAAAGTGGTTTCATTTTCCAAATCGTCAAGCGTGAAAATTGGCAATTCAGGTTCAGGATTCAAATCTAATTCCGGTTCATGATTTGCTTCAGGTTCGGGAGTAAGAGAATTGACATAATATTGTTCATACGTTTTTTCAATATTCGTTTTGGGTAATTCCTGATTTTCCTCATCTAATTCTGTATCTGTTTCTTCCTCCTTATTTGTTGAGTCAAAGAAACGGGAAGCTTCTGCACTCATCGCTGGTTTACGAACATGAGCCTTGGCAATATTGGCTGGCATTCCGGGAATATCGCTCACTTCGAAACCGGTAGCTATCAGCGTGATTTTCACCTTTTCTTTCAGCTCTTCATCGAAACTTGCACCCCAGATAACCTGAACGTTTTCGCCAACTTTTGACATGAATTCGTGAATTTGCTCCACTTCTTCCATCCTGATTTGATCGCTGTTGGAACAATACAGGCTCAACAAAATTTTACTTGCACCACTCACATCGCTGGTATTCAGCAATGGAGAATTTAATGCATCTTCAATTGCTTTGGTAATTCGGTTTTCACCCGAAGCATAACCGGTATTCATAATGGCAACGTTGCCATCTTTCATGATGCTGTACACGTCGGCAAAGTCAGTATTTATATAACCTGGAACAGTAATAATTTCGGCAATGGCTTTCGCTGCATTTGTCAACACATCATCCGCTTTGGCAAATGCGTTTGAAAGTTCCAGATCAGGATAAATTTGTTTTAGTTTTTCGTTGTTAATCACCAAAATAGCATCCACATGTTCACTTAAAGCAGCAACACCTTCTAATGCCTGGCGGATTTTCATATTTCCTTCGAATGCAAACGGTATTGTTACAATGCCAACCGTCAGAATTCCAAGATCATGAGCCGCTTTTGCAACAACCGGCGAAGCTCCTGTACCGGTTCCACCCCCCATTCCAGCCGTTATAAAGACCATTTTGGTATTGTCTTTCAACAAACTCTGAATTTTTTCGATGGATTCTTCGGCAGCCATTTTTGCAACTTCTGGATTTCCGCCGGCACCCAAACCTTCGGTGGTGTCTGCACCTAACTGTATTTTTATCGGAACAGGCGATTTGCGTAATGCCTGATTATCGGTATTACAAACCACGAATGAAACGTCGGTAATTCCCTGACGATACATGTGATTTACCGCGTTTCCGCCACCACCGCCGACACCAATAACTTTAATAATTGAACTGTCAATCAGAGGCAGTTCAAGGGGCAAACTTTCGTCTAAATATCCCATATTTTTATTTTTTTAATTCGTAGTTCAGATGCTATTTTATTTAAAACTTATTTTCATTATCGTCACCAAAATAATTGATAAACAATCCGGTCAATTTACCGCCAATCGAACTGCCTTTTGGAAGTTTTGGTTTCTTTTTCGGATCTTCAATAACTTCTACCACCGGATGCTCCGTCCGGTATTCATGTGTAAGCAGTATTGTTCCAACAAGTTGTGCATATCTTGGATCGTGGAATTTTTCGTTGGTGTCGTCTGATAACCAATCGGAATGATTACCAAAACGCGCATAAATGCCGGTTTTTTCTGCAATAAATTCAATAATATTATTCAGTTTTGCACCGCCGCCGGTTATTACAATACCTGCATCCAATGGGAAAGGCAGATTTTCAATTGTATTAAAAATCGGCTGCATAATCTCTTCCAGTCTTGCTTCAATAATAGTTGCCAGAAATTTAGTAGAAATCTTCACCGGTGGATTTCCCGGTTCAACGGATGCAATTTGAATGTAAATCGGGTCTTCCACCAACGATTCCAGGGCAAAACCTTTTATACATTTCAACCGTTCGGCATTTGCTTCATTGATGCCGAGTTCCTCAATATCTTTCGTAATATTCTCAGCTCCAAGCGGAACAATCATCATATTTTGCAATACACCTTCGTGATAAACTGCCAATGTGGTGGTAGTTGCGCCCATATTTATCAGGGCACAGCCAGCCTCCCGTTCATGATCATCCAATACAACTGTCGACAAAGCTTCTGCGGCTAACGGACTGTATTCCAAGATAATTCCTGTTCGGTCAAAACATCTCTCCAGTTCGGATTTTATAATTGAATTTCCGATAATAACATGATAATCAGCTGAAATCTGAACAGCATTTTTGCCAACCGGATCGTCCATTTCCATTCCATCCAACATATACGAAACCGGAATAACATCGAAAACTGTTGAATCAGGTTGTTGTGAATTTTTCTCACATTCTTCCATCATTTCTGCCAATAAATCTTCCGTAATGATATTTGGCTTTCCAACAAACCGGGTAACCGTTGCTGAAATTTGCTTCATGCTCTTAGCTCCAACACTAACCGAAACGTGTGAAATATCAGGTATTCTTGCACTGTTTTTGAGCAATTTAAGCAATTCGCTCACTTTAAATGAAGCGCCCGATGGTTTTTCGACAATTCCCCATTTGACTTCGTCGGATGGTTTTGATTCTTCGGATATAATTTTCACAGCACCATTTTCCAATACTTCAGCTGCCATGGCCGAAATGCGGGTACTCCCAAAATCAATCGCTACAAGTTTATTTGAAATCATAATTTTCTGGCAATAATACTATCTTTTTTCAATGAGTCAACCATCATTTTTGGAATAATTTTTATTTCTTCTTTATTGCAAACAACCTGGTCTTTGTACTGTAAATCAATCACTTTGTATTTATTCCAACCTATTGCTTTGAAACCGTTGACATATAATTTTCGCAATTTCTCCAATTTCTTTTCAAAATTATCGAGCGTTCCAAGCACAATAATCGATTCACCCACTCGTGGAACAAGTTCTATTTTTCCATCTTCGCGGACAAAAATTTGTTCAATCTGTGCATTCCAGAACGAATTTCCTTCTAAAAAAGTCACAAAATCAAACATTTTACCGGCTGCCATCGAAACCGTAACCCGTCCTGAAACAACCGGCACATACGCTGCGTAATTGGGCGATATGGGCATTGATTTTCGGTCGGTATCGATATAATAACTTCCCAAACCAACAACACGAAACTTTGGAACCCTTTGTGTTATTTCAATATTTACAATTCCCGAGGACGTTTTGTAACATTCCGCTTTCTTAATCATCGGGTTTTTTCGTAAAACATTTTCAATCGTCTCAGTTTGAACATGTTTTACGGTTTTTCCAATTGGATTTAATCCGTTTTGTTCAAGAATTTCAACAACTTCATTTTCAGTAATCAACTGTTTTCCGGAACTTTCATCAAGTCTAATTTCCAGTTTTCCACATACTTTTTCCTGAGTTCTACCAGAAAAATACCACAATGAATACCCAAGATATCCGAGTACCAAAAGTGTGAAGAACGTGATAAATATATATTTCCAAACCGGTTTCACAATTAAATCTTTATTTATTAATTGATTTCAGCTCTTCTTTAATCAACGGCACCAGTTTATCAATATCACCGGCACCAAAAGTCACCAACACATCCAGCTCTTTATCTTTCAGCAAAGGTAATAGATTTTCCTTTGAGCACAAGGTTTTGTTTTTTAGTTTAACATCCCTTAAAATAAGCTCAGAATCAACTCCTTCAATCGGTAATTCGCGTGCCGGATAAATGTCCAAAAGTATCAATTCATCCAATTGTGACAGGGCTTCTGCAAATGCCGGAGCAAAATCGCGGGTTCGGCTGTAAAGATGGGGCTGAAAAATACCGGTAATTTTTCTATCGGGATATAAATTCCGAATGGAAGAAATGCTGGCCTTCAATTCGCTTGGATGATGCGCATAATCATCCATAAAAACAATTTTATCGGATTTATAAACCACATTAAACCGACGATAAATACCTGAAAATGAAGAAATACCGGTACGAATTTCTTCAGCAGTCACGCCATTCAACCAGGCCAACGCCATGGCAGCTACACTATTTTCAACATTTATCTGAACCGGAACGCCCAAACGGACGTCATTAATCCTGTCGGTTGGCGTTACAAAATCAAAATGAATTTCACCTTTTACCGTTCTGATATTCTCGGCACAAAAATCGCCGCCATCGTTCATGGAATATGTGTAAAGTTTCACGCCCTTTTGTAATCGTGGCTGAATATCAATCCCTTTTCGCATAATTAAAGCTCCGCCGGTACGAATCAACGAAGTAAAATATTCGAAACTTTCGCGAAAAGCAGCTGCTGTCTCGTAAATGTCCAAATGGTCTGGATCGGCCGAGGTAATTACAGCCATATAAGGCGAAAGTTGATGGAACGAACGATCATATTCGTCAGCTTCAATGACCACCAGATTACTTTCGGCCGAAAGCAACAAATTGGTATTGTAATTATTGGCAATTCCGCCTAAAAATGCATTACAGGAAACCTGCGATTGATATAACAAATGTGCAGTAATGGTGGAAGTTGTGGTTTTTCCATGTGTTCCTGAAATGCAAATTCCCTTGCTCTGGCGGGTAATATCACCTAAAACCTGTGCCCGCTTTTGAATCGTAAAATTATTTTCCTGAAAATATTTAAGTTGCAGATTGTCTTGTGGAATAGCCGGCGTAAGTACAACCAGCGTGTTTCCCGGTTTTTTATATCGGGCTGGAATTTCATTCACGTCCTCATTAAAACAAACTGAAATTCCTTCCGAT
The DNA here is from genome assembly GCA_903929065.1 of uncultured Bacteroidales bacterium. Lineage (GTDB taxonomy): Bacteria > Bacteroidota > Bacteroidia > Bacteroidales > Paludibacteraceae > Paludibacter. The sequence goes on from CAIYTJ010000612.1 coordinate 7,023, forward strand.
TTTAAATCAGAAGTCAATTTTGTTTCAGTCCGGTCGTAACCGGCAACCTGAAAGCCTTTTGTATGAAAATAACGGGCAAGCGCACTCATTCCGATTCCGCCAATTCCCAGAAAATAATACTGCGTAAACTTGTTCATTTTTCTAATTTTCAATTATCAATTTCCAATTCAATAATTTAATTGGAAATTGGAAATTAATCAATTAATTTGATTATTTCCTTCGCAATCCTGTCTGCTGAATCTTTTTCTGCCATTTTGAGAATATTCTCACTCAACTTTTTCAATTCATCCTCATTATTAATCAATTCCAATGCTTTATCCATCAATTGTTGATTTGCATCCACATCTTTTATCATGATTGCCGCGTCTTTTCGTACCAAAGCCAGTGCATTTTGAGTTTGATGATCTTCAGCCACATTGGGTGATGGAATCAGAATCACTGGTTTTGCCAGCAAACAAAGTTCAGAAATAGAACTTGCACCGGCTCGCGAAACCACCAAATCGGCAATGGTATAGGCCAAATCCATGCGCGACACAAAATCTGTCACCAATAAATTCTTATTTGCAAACGGCTCAGCAGCTTTTCGGGCATTTTCAATATAGAATTTACCGGTTTGCCAAATTATCT
>CAIYTJ010000613.1 GCA_903929065.1 uncultured Bacteroidales bacterium
CGGAGTAAAAAATCAGGCAACACTCCAAGTATTTTAGAAATTATATCAGAAGAGTTTTGCTGACCAACCTGCTTATTGTTTTCAAGTTCAAGATTTGTTTTTCGAACCACATCGTGGAGTGTATCGGATGGAAGAAAATAAGGTTTTATAAGTGTTTCTTCGCCATCATCGGATAGTGAACGTTTCACTGCGATAGAAAAATTGACATGGTTTCGGGCAAATATTTTATTCCATATAACAAATCTGTTTAAATGTGGCCGTTGAGATATCAGACGAACAATAGCTGCCATAAATACCTGCATGATTGACAAATCGGGCATATCATCTTTATGATCCTTGATAAAAGCCTCAATATGATCTATATCAACTTTTTCTTCAAAGAAAATTTGCGAATCCATGCGTGTTCGCAGAAAAAAAGGAATGACTGAGAAAACTGCATCCACTTTTCTGACCCTCCAACCATCGTAACGGTCACCTAAAGTCCATCGGTAATATTTCAACTGGTTTAATACATTCATTGTTTCATAATTTTAATTTTGTTTTGCCAAAGATACAAAATACAATTAAAATACCAACATTTATGATAAAGTTGAAATATTTTCAAGTTTCATCAATTTATTTTCAAAAATCTGGCCATTATCAATCATAAAGCGTACTACTTGCAGAACTTTCGTTTCTTTGTGAGCAATCTTTTTTACCAATGCATTTACACTTAATGACTCAATTGCCAGTACTTCACTAATGATTTGACGGATTTCGTCAAAATCCGAATCGGTCAATGTTGATTCTCTTTTTTTCAGACAGATGTCACATTTTCCGCAGGGTTTGGTTTCTTTTTCGCCAAAGTACATAAGTAACATTTGACTGCGACATATAGTTTCTTCCTGTGCATAATCCAGAACACTTCTTACCCGCGAAACATAGCGGTCACGCCGGTCGTCGTAGGTTTCTTTACTTAATTCAACACGATCTGTGGTTACCCTTTCATGCACATAAGTCAGAAATGGTGTTTTCTTGCGCGGAATATATTGAATGATTCGCTCTTTTGAAAGTCCAACCAACTGCTCATAAACCTGATCGTGCGTCCATTCAAGCCGTTTGGCCAATGTATCTTCATTAATGGCGGCAAAATCGGTAAAAAGGCCGGTGTACGAGCGCAGCAGAATATGAACCAGCCGGTCCTGTTCGGGAGTTTGTTTGAGTTTATACAACTCATCTTTCCCCACGGTGAAAAGCACCCGCGATGAACTGTCCTGTTCGTCGGTCAGTTCGATGTATCCGGCTTGCTGAAGGATTTTCAGACAATTGTAGGTAATCAGTATCGGCAATTTGAATTTAGTGCAGAAATCGGCAATATCGAAAGCAAAAACTTTGTCCAACCCCGACCCAACACCGACCTGATAATAATTTCCCAATGCTTCATAGACTTTTCGCACCATGTCTTTTCCGGGAAAAGTGTCTGCCACGCGTTTCTTCATTTTCACGGCATCACCGTTGTTGTAAAGCAACACGGCATAAGCTTTCTGTTCGTCGCGCCCTGCCCTGCCCGCTTCCTGAAAATACGCTTCGAGCGAATCGGGCAAATCCAAATGTACCACCGTGCGAACTTCGGACTTATCGATTCCCATCCCGAAAGCATTGGTGGAAACAATGACGCGCGTCTCGCCCGATTTCCATCGGGCTTGTTTGGCATCTTTGGTTTCGTTTTTCAGTCCGGCGTGGAAATTCTCGGCAGAAATACCATTCAGGTTCAGGAATTCGGCTACTTCTTTGGTTTTTTTCCGGTTACGGACATATACCACTGACGTTCCCGGAACATTATGCAGGATTTTCAGCAGGTTTTCGTCCTTATTTTCGACTGTCCGCACCACATAAACGAGGTTGGAACGATGAAAACTTTTCTGAAAAAGATTATTTTTATTGAAGCGCAGTTGGAGTTGAATATCTTCCACCACTTCGGGGGTGGCAGTGGCCGTTAGTGCAAGCACCGGAACATCGGGTAATATTTCCCTGACATCGGCAATGCGCAGGTACGACGGACGAAAATCATATCCCCACTGCGAGATACAATGCGATTCGTCCACGGCAATCATGCATACTTTCGCCTGCTTGATTTTTTCCATGAAAATGGGTGTGGCCAGCCTTTCGGGCGAAACATAAAGGAATTTATACGCTTCGAACACGGCATTGTCCAGCGTCATCAGTATTTCGTTCTGCGACATGCCCGAGAAAATAGCTGCAGCTGCAATTCCGCGTGTCTTCAGGTTTTCCACCTGATCTTTCATCAAAGCTATCAATGGTGTAACCACCACACAAAGTCCATCCATAGCCATGGTGGGCACCTGAAAAGTCAGGGATTTTCCGCCGCCGGTAGGCATTAACCCAAGCGTATCCTTACCGGATGCAATACTGCGGATGATATCGCCCTGCAACGGACGAAATTCGTCGTAGCCCCAGTATTGTTTGAGTATGGATAGGTATTTTTGCATTATTAGTTTAAAAATTGAACCACAATAGACACATAGACCATATTAGGTTTTTTTCTATTGTGTCCTATGTGCCTATTGTGGTTTAATTTATTTCTGAAACAAAAATACGAATAAGTTTTCAAACAAAAGTGGGAATGCGCCTTTTACACGCACTCCCACTTGGCTGTTTTGAAGAAAAGGAAATTCCTCTTCCATTCACAATACTATTAATTAATTCCCTTTGGATTCGTTCAGAATGACCTGAACTTCGTCCAAACAAGCTCCACAGGCTTTGTCCAGGTAAAATTCTTTATTTATCTGATCAACTGTCTTAAAGCCCTGTTCCCTGATTGCAGTTTCAATGGTGGAACGATGTACCCCATTGCAGTCGCAAATAATCGGATCGTTTGTCATGACAATTTATTTTTAATTAAACAACTTCCAAATCTTTATTACCTTTGGATATGGATAAACAATCTGTACAGGAAATGGTTCTGAAGTTTTAATATAAAAAAACGGCTTGATGGAAGGGGAAGCCGTTGTGGCAGGGGTTTATTCAAATCTAAACGTGACAGGTATCGTATACCAAACATTTACTTTCTTGCCATTTTGCTCACCCGGTATAAATTTTGGGAGTAGCTTTATAACCCGAATAGCTTCTTTGTCTGCCCACGAGTCAAGTGAACGAAGAATTTCAACTTTGGATATATCTCCGGACTTGGTTACAACAAACCGTAAAAGCACTTTTCCATAAATCGCTTCGTATTGATAATTTACATTCGGATATTGAATTTTTGATTGAATGAATTTCAACAACTCGACTTCCCCACCTGGAAATTGAGGCATTTTTTCAAAATTACCTTCGTCAAAAAGCTTTCCTTTATAATTTTCCTTAGCAACTTCTTTAGGTTTATCTATAATATCCGAGTCCAATTTCATTGACTTTGATTCCTGAGCCATTAATGGAGATATTCCTAGGGTTACTAAAGCTACAACTTCAATTATCCACTTTTTTTTCATTTTGATGGTGGTATTAAATCCGGATTTGTTTCTGTTTCTTCTTTATGTTTCCTTGACATCCTGTGAGAGAGCCGGGCGGATTTTGCAAATTCGTTCAGGTTGCCATATAATTTATCCCATCCTTCGATTTCTTTCATGGCAGTCACCACCCTGAAGTAATTGCCCAGCGCCGTTTGCAGGTTTCCGCGCAGCGACGAGGCTGATTCCATCATCCTTAGTTTCGTATTAGCTGTTATTTGTTCGTCCTCTGTTTTCATAAAATCCGCCTGAGCCGCCGAAAGCAAGCCATACACTTCGGTTAGGTTGGTATTTGCAATTTTCTGCTGGTATTCCGGTTTGTTAAGTATGATAATCAATTCATCAAGCTTCCCCGATTTATCAAAATACTTTTTGCGGTTCAAATCCAGTCCAACCCATTTGAATTCTTTGTACAAATCCACCGCATCCTGCTGCATGTTGCATCCTTCCATCTTCGTGAGGCCGTAAACACAAAACTTCATGCCGATAAATGCATTGTTTCGACGTTTATCCGCTTTAGCCAGCTTTTTACCCAACCCGCTGTATGCTTTCTTTCCAAACACATCAAAGTACCGTTTGTATTCCGCCTGCAGTTTCTCCAACAGCGGATTATCCTTTACCACAGCATACTTTTCATTTACCGATTCTGTGATGGTTTGATCTGCCAGCGTGGCAAGCACTCCCACACTCAGGCGTTGTAAACTTATTCTCATGGCAGTTCTATTTTTATCCGGTTCAACATATATGTAATATAACAACATCCAACTTCAAAATGTTTTTAATTAATGTACAAATACATAGTATTAAATACAATTGTATTCTACTATATTTCATATAACATATAATGCAGCTTATTTGTTTACTAATACATTTATAAATACATACAATTTAATCTATTTGTTTTATAATATATTTATTCATACTTATTTTATATATC
>CAIYTJ010000614.1 GCA_903929065.1 uncultured Bacteroidales bacterium
ACTGCTTTTGGTGATTATCCCACCACTATGCCCAATAGGAAAATCAACTTTGAAAAAGAAAGTCTTTTCAAGGGCTGGATGCTATTATCATACAATAAAAAAGCCAGAGCTTCTTCATCCATGGAAACGTTTCCTGTTGAAAATGCTTTTGACGAGGATATTCGAACATGGTGGTCGGCCAGTACCGGCAACAAAGGCGAATGGCTGAGTGTAGAGTTGGATGATAGGGTGACTATAAATGCCATTCAGTTGAATTTTGCTGATAACGATGCAGAACTTAGACCTGACAGCAAAACCAACCTTCAGTATTGTTACCGTATTTTAGCTTCAAACGACCAAAAATCGTGGAAAGTGGTAGTTGATAAAAGCAATAATGCAAAAGATGCTTGCCACGAATATATTGAATTGGACAAGCCGTTGAATGCAAAATATGTAAAAATCGAGAATGTGAGGGTTCCTGATGGAAAATTCTCCATTTATGATCTCCGGATATTTGGACTAAAAAAAGGTAAAACTCCGCAAGAGGTAAAAGGTTTTGAGATTAACCGTAACATCGATTCTCGCAAAGCTCTTGTAAAATGGACAAAGGACAAATTGGCTACAGGCTATATTCTAAACTATGGTGTAGATGCCAATAAATTGTATACATCTTACATGGTTTACAATATTGATTCTGTAAAACTTTCCGGACTAAACAAAGATATTCCTTATTATTTCAGTATTGATGCATTTAATGAATCAGGTATCACCAAAGGGAAAAAAATATTCAACTAAAATAACGCTCAACAATAACATCTTGTTATTGTTGAGCATTATCTCTACCAACTTTAATCTGAAATAATCAACTAAGAGAAGATGGTCAACCTTCGATATAAATGACGATTTTGTATATTAGTCATTTGCCAATTCCTCAATAGCCTTATTGATAAATCCAGCCTTATCTTTTTTCACCTCTATCAATATTGTTTTTATATCTTCCGGTATAGGAAAGTATTTTTCTGACCACAAATGTATCTCAATCAGTATCGGAAGTAGGTCAATACCCTTTTGGGTCAATTTATAGTATCCTTTTGATTTGCTTTCCGGATCGTCAGATTTCTCAATAATTTTGTTTTCTTCTAATGCTTGCAACCTTGTGGCTAAAATATTAGTAGCTATCCCTTCTGCTGATTTTAATAAATCGGTATATCTGCATTTTTTTGAAAACATTAAATCCCTGATAATCAGCAACGACCACTTGTCTCCCCAGATGTCGAGCGAACAACTAATTGGGCAATCTGATCTTTTTTTCATCTTTTTCATAAATAAATTCTCATCTTACTTGCATTTTGCAAGTAATATATTATCTTTGCACTTGCAATTTGCAAGCAAAGATAATACATTATATCAATACACACAAGAATGGAAAAGAAAAACAAAGTATTTGAGCCGATAAAATTGGCCGGAATAACATTCCCAAACCGAATCATCAGATCGGCAACCTATGAAGGAATGAGCGATGAGAATGGTAAGCCTACAGAACAATTGTTGAAAAAATACATTGCATTGGCTAAAGGCGGTGTTGGTGGAATTATTACTGGTTTTATCGGGGTGAACGAACAGGGGCGTTCGGGTTCTCACATGGCATTGCTGAATAGTAATGAAAACATCGAAGCATATAAAGAGTTAACTCAAAAGTTGCATGACATAGGCACTCCCATTATTGCCCAGCTTAACCATTGCGGTGGACAAACAAAAAAAGAGGATACCGGCATGCAGGTTATTGCACCTTCAAAGATTTCAGATTATAAAGCTAGAGAAATGACAAGGGCTGAGATTTTGGAAGTCATAGAAGCGTTTGTTCAGGGAATAAAAGATGCGAAAGAGGCAGGTTTTGATGGTGTGCAACTTCACCTAGCTCATGGATATTTATTATCAGAATTTGTTTCACCAAGGATGAACAGACGAACCGATGAATGGGGTGGAAACACCGAAAACCGTTTCAGAATAGTGAAAACTATATTTGAAAAAGCCAGAAAGGAAGTGGGCAATTATCCTATAATTGTAAAGATAAATGGCTACGAAACGCTGAAAAATGGAATGTCCATAGATGAATCGATTAAAATTGCCAAACTACTGGAAAAAGTTGGTTGTAATGGCATAGAAGTCTCCAATGGAACAATAAAGGCAGGGCTGGCAACAATGCGCGGAAATGTGCCATGGGAAATGATAGTGGCTCAAAATGACCGATTGAATAAAATGCCACGGTTTGCAAAAAGCATTATCGGAACGGTTGCCGAAAAAGCTTTTCCACAACCCCAGCCCAAAAGCTTATACAATTTGGATGCGGCAACTGCCATAAAAAAAGCGGTAAATATTCCGGTGATTGTAGTCGGTGGTATAACAAATATAGATGAAATTGAAGATATTATCAATCAGAATAAGAGTGATTTAGTATCATTGTGCAGACCGTTTATTCTTGAATCGGATTTGGTAAATAAATTCAAAGCCGGACTACAAACAAAGTCAAAATGTATTCAATGTAATTTCTGTATTATTGGAATTGAAAAAGCTCCACTCAGGTGTTATTATGGAAAAGTTCCAGCAAGAGTGGCTTAGTATTTACCACACAATTGTAAATCAATCACTAAAAAAATGAAGTCATGGAATTAAAAGGAAAAACGATATTAATTACCGGAGGCACAGCAGGCATCGGATTGGAAGCAGCCAAACAATTCTTAGCGAATGGAGCAACTGTAATTATCACAGGTCGAAATCAGGAAAAATTAAACGCTGCAAAAAAAATGTATCCGGCTCTGACAGCAATAAAGAGTGAAGTAGCAAACGAGGAAGATGCACGATCACTTTTCAATCAAATTAGAGAACTTGGAGGAATCGATATTTTATACAATAATGCCGGCGTGGTGAGTCCTCCGCTAAATTTAGGTTTAGAAAATGACAGACACCTTGAAAGTGCTACTTATGAAATAAATGTAAATTATTTGGGAATTGTCCAGTTGAACAATCTTTTCATAGAAATGCTAAAATCCAGGAAAGAAGGGGCAATCATCAATACCACTTCTATTTTGAGTTTAGTTCCTTCGGTAATTGAACCGACATATTCGGCCTCCAAAGTAGCATTGCATTTCTACACAGAAGCGCTCAGAAAACATTTACAGTTTTTAAAAAGCAACGTAAAAGTATTTGAATTGCTTCCACCGGTAGTTGCCACTGAGATGACTGCTGATAGAGATAATAAAAAAATGAGCACAGAAAATCTAGTAAAAGCACTAATTTCCGGACTGAAAAAAGATAAATATATCATTCGGGTCGGTGATTCAAAATTACTTTATTTCATCAATCGACTTTTTCCAAAAATTGCTTTTGGATTGGTAAATCAAAACAGAACTAAAATCTAATATTGTATGAAAGCATTCATAGTAAAACGCTACGGCAAAAAAGAAAAACTGCATCTAACTGAAATTGCAGAACCTGTTGTAAAGGAAAATGATGTATTGGTACAAGTATATTCAGCAGGGGTGAATCTTTTAGATTCAAAAATTAGAAATGGCGAATTCAAACTCATTTTGCCATATAAAATGCCGTTAACTTTAGGTCATGATGTAGCTGGCATTGTAACGAAAATTGGTTCAAAAGTTAGTAAATTCAAGGTAGGTGATGAGGTTTATTCAAGACCGGCTGACCATCGAATTGGAACTTTTGCTGAATATATTTCTATCAATGAAAGTGATGTAGCCCTTAAACCTAAGAACCTGACTATGGAAGAAGCCGCATCTATTCCATTGGTTGGTTTAACTGCCTGGCAGGCTCTTGTTGAAAAGGCAAATTTGAAAAAGGGACAAAAGGTTTTCATACAGGCTGGTTCGGGTGGTGTCGGGACATTTGCCATTCAGCTGGCTAAACATTTGGGCGCTACTGTGGCTACAACAACAAGTGCTGCAAATATTGATTTGGTGAAAAGTTTGGGTGTTGACATTATCATTGATTATAAAAAAGAAAACTTTGAAACCATACTTAAAGATTATGATGTTGTATTGAATAGCCAGGACACAAAGACATTGGAAAAATCACTAAAGATATTAAAGCCCGGTGGAAAAATTATCTCCATCTCTGGACCACCTGATCCGGATTTTGCGAAGGAATTTGGATTGAGTTGGATGCTGAAAGTAATTCTGTCTCTATTAAGTTACAGAGTTCGAAATAATGCAAAGCAACTTCGCGTGAGCTATTCTTTTCTTTTCATGAAAGCAAACGGAAATCAATTAAGCCGGATTACTTCACTTATCGATGCAGGCATTATACGTCCGGTTATGGACAAGGTCTTTTCTTTCGAAGCTACCAATGAGGCTTTGACTTATGTAGAAACTGGAAGAGCCAAGGGAAAAGTAGTCGTCAAGGTGAAATAATCTTGTTTTGATTGATGTTGGGAAACAATGGATGATAAATATTCAACAGTTATTCCCAATATATAAGAAAAGAATGCTTGTATTCAGTAATGAACCAAACATTCTTTTCGGGATAACTTAGTTCCG
>CAIYTJ010000615.1 GCA_903929065.1 uncultured Bacteroidales bacterium
AGCCATGAACATGGGCTGTAAAAAAATGAATTATTCTCTGTACAAATTGAAAAAAATGTGATATAATAACAACGTAACCGCTGCTGAAATTAAAAACTCCGGCAGTCAAGTTTCTCTGAGATTCATAGGATCTGATAGGGCTGGGGGAGATTGGAGGATCGTTGAAAAGATGATTGAGGTGGTGTTTGAAAATACCCAACATGAAATTATCATCATAGACTATGACAAGATTGATCGGTGAAACATTAATATATAATATAATCATTGTAAACGGAAATTAAAAAATTATGAGCATAAAGCTATTAACAAGTGAAGACGCCGATCCAAACTATCTGGCGTGCGTGGTAAAGTGTCCGAATGTGGATGATCATCCAAACGCAGATCGATTATCAATTGTCGAGGTATTTGGCAATACTATTGTAGTGGAAAAAGGTCAATATGTTAAAGGTGAAACTTTGGTATATTTTCCCGTTGAAAGTTCTATATCCAGAAAATTTTTATCTTGGGCCAACTTATACGAATCTCCGTCACTTAATTCGGATGGGGTTACAAAATCGTACTTTACATCAAGTGGAAGGGTTAAGGCAGTAAGATTAAGACAAATTCCGAGTCAGGGGTTTCTGTTCAAAATTGAAAACCTTGCAAGGTATTACAACTGTAAGGTAAGTGATTTTACACTTGGAACGTCGTTTGATATCGTTGATAAAGATGTACTCGTAACAAAGTACATTCGTCAAGAATCTAAATCAAATTCATTGAATGTTAAAAAGGTTAAGATTCCGAATTGGGTAAATGTCTTAGTTGGTAAGTTACCGAGACCAATTCGAAAATCGGTATACATTCCGATCAGATGGTATTACTCTGTTAATCCAGATGTAGGCATTAAGCATCAGATTGTCAATGGTCAATTTAAATTTCACTATTCGACTGAACACCTAGGTAAGAATATATTTATGTTGAAGCCTGACGATGACATTACTATTACGAGTAAATGGCATGGCACCAGTTTTATTGCGGGAAATTTATTATGTAAGAAGAGATTGCCGTGGTACAAAAAGCTACTACCAAATACCGTATACAATGAATATAAACTTATATATGCTTCGAGACATACTTTAAAGAATCGTCGGGATGGAGTGTACACTGATGATGTATGGAGTAAACATGCCAAAGCCTTGGAGGGTTTAATTCCTGAGGGGATCACCCTATATGGAGAAATTGTTGGCTGGTCAAACAATGGTAGACACGTTCAAAAGAATTATACCTATGGTGTAAAACCGGGGGAAAGTGAACTTAGAGTATATCGACTCACAGATACTGACAAACTTGGACAAGTTAATGAATATGGATGGCCATCCATTGAAGCATTTTGTAGAAGTATTGGATACAAAACTGTACCAGTATATTATGTGGGTAAGGCTAAAGATGTCTTTCCATTACTTATTGTCGATGATGATTGGAGTAAAAACTTTTTGGATGCTCTAAAGGTCAAATATCTTGACAAGCCCTGTGAGTTTACTAATACAGGTATTGTGAATGAGGGTATTGTTCTCAAAATCAATAATCGTTTATACAAGCCAGTATATAAATTTAAGAGTCCAGAGTTCCTTGTAATGGAATCTAAATCTCGGGACAGTGGAGAAGAAAATTTAGATGAAGAAAACTAATAAATATGAATAATTATCGATTAAAAGAATATTGTAAAGATAATGGATATGTACTGGAAAATAATCTATGTCTTTTCCAGACAGGGTATCTATCTCAATGGTATGGTGGATTTACAGGTCCTATTAAGAAAGGTTTTCTTTCTAGGAGCGAAAGCTGATCAGGAAAAGATGACAGGCAGCTTTGAAACCTGTAATGATACTATTACCAGTATATTGGAAGGGAAGTCCAATAACTCATGACCGGTTGTTCGAAAGCAGCACGGTAGGATCGGAGTCCATAGTCCCGGTCGATTCTAAAACATTTTTCAATGAAATTTGTAACTATATAATCGGGGTAAGAATCCTCAGAGTTTAGATTTTA
>CAIYTJ010000616.1 GCA_903929065.1 uncultured Bacteroidales bacterium
AATCACCATTTAAAGTACCTCTAAAAACCCAAACCGGTAAAAATGAAGTTTTTAAAATAGATTTCGACTTCACATTAATATCAACTTTAACCATTATTCCTCCATCGGTATTTGGTTTTCGCTGATTTGACATGGAGTTTCCCAATGAATAAAACACCGGAACAGGAATACTATCTTTTCCATAAAGTATTTCAGCGTTTTGTACTACATGTGGATGTGAACCAATTATCAGATTAATTCCATGATTCACAAAGAATTGAGCAGTTTTACGCTGAAATTCATTGGCCTCTGTTTCATACTCCGTTCCCCAATGAACTGTCATTATTTTGAAATTAGCTCCAAAATTATCGGCTTTCTTAATATCATTAATAATTTCCACTGTATCAATGTAATTCACAATGTTTGGATCTGAAATTTGATGATCGTTTGTTCCGTACGTGCAATTTAAAATAGCAATTTTGATTCCTTTTGATTCCAATAGTACCGGATATACACTATCCCGCTGACTTTCATCAATATAACTTCCGGCAAATAATAAATTTCGTTTCTTAAGTTGTCGAATTGTGCGTTCCAAACCAAATTGTCCACGATCCAAAACATGATTATTGGCCGTAAGAAGTACTTTGTAACCGGCATTTTTGAGTGCATCCAATAATGCATCGGGCGAGGAAAAATTCGGATAACCGCTGTATGGCTTACCTGCAATAGGTACTTCGAGGTTTGCAAGCGCAAAATCTGCATGTTGAATATAAGATTTTACCGTTTTAAAGCAGACATCATAGTTATAAGTTTCATTTTGAGGATTATATGCTGCCTCAAATTGAGGAGAATGACCCATTATGTCTCCTGCAAAAATAATAGAAACACTCTCATTATCAGGAATAACGAGTGAATAATGGCTGCTGTTTTGCAAAAAACCGCAGAAAAGAAAAAAACTTGCAAACAGTAATATATACTTTTTCATATAAAGGTAACAGTTTGCGAAAAGAGGATTGGAATTTATATTTCCAATGCTCCTATTATTTCTGTAACTGACTGAAATCCATGCCTATCCAGATATTCATTGATTCCATCCACTACTTTAATTGAAACTGTAGGATCAATGAAATTAGCGGTTCCAATTTGAATGGCCGAAGCACCTGCCAGCATAAATTCAATAGCATCGGCAGCATTCATAATTCCACCGAGACCAATAACCGGTATTTTGACTGCTTTTGCAACTTGCCACACCATTCTTAATGCAACCGGCTTCACTGCCGGACCCGAAAGTCCTCCGGTAATAGTTGAAAGAACCGGTTTTCTTCTCTCAATATTTATTGCCATTCCCAACAACGTATTTATTAATGACACCGAGTCAGCTCCTTCGGCTTCAACAGCCAGTGCAATCTCCGAAATATCGGTTACATTTGGCGAAAGCTTAACAATAAGTTCATTTTTGTACACTCTTCGCACTGAGCTAACTACTTGAGCAGCAGACAAACAGCTAGTTCCGAAAGCCATTCCACCTTCTTTTACATTCGGGCAGGAAATGTTTAATTCTATGGCTGGTATCTTTTCAAGTGAATTTAACTTTTCAGCAGTCTCAACATAGTCTTCAACCGTAGAACCGGAAACATTCACAATTATATTTGTATCGATGTCCTTAACAGTAGGGTAAATATGATTTATGAAGTAGTCAACACCCTTATTCTGCAGTCCCACAGCGTTTAGCATGCCTGATGGAGTTTCTGCCATACGTGGATATGGGTTTCCCTGACGCTCGCGAAGCGTGGTTCCCTTCACAAAAATACCGCCAATTCGCGACAGGTCCATGAAGTCTGAATACTCTGTTCCATAACCGAATGTACCGGATGCAGTCATCACCGGATTTTTCAGTTGTAATCTACCAATATTGATATTTAAATTTGCCATTTCAGCCTTGTAATATTAAAAACAGGTCCTTCTGTACAAACACAAACATGTCCATTAATTGTATCGGTTACACAACATAAACAGGCACCAATTCCACAAGCCATTGTATTTTCAAGTGAAACTTCACAATTTGCCTTTGTTTTAGCCGCATAGCGAGCTACAGCCTTCATCATGGGAGTAGGACCGCAAGTATAAATATAATCGAAATTTGAGCCGTTTAAAAGCGAATGCTGGGTAACAAAACCCTGTTCACCATGAGTTCCATCTTCTGTAGTTGTGTAAACCGTTCCAAAGCGTTCATATTCACAAAGCTGTAATAAATCACGTTTTGAGCGTGCGCCAAGCAAGAAAGTTACTTCAAAACCACTTCTTTTCAAGTGTGCTCCTAAATAAAGCAATGGTGCAACTCCACAACCACCGCCTACTAAAAGGGCTTTAGCGCTCTTAGTTTCAGGTTCTGTATATGAATTACCAAGAGGTAGAATCACATTTAAGCTATCTTCAGCTTTTAATGCTGCCAAACGTTTAGTACCATCACCAACTACCTGAATGAGCAACCAAAGTTCATTTTGCTCATAATCAACATAATGAATGGATAAAGGTCTCCGTAAAAATGTAGTAGAAGAGCCATCGATGCGCACTTCGGCAAATTGACCGGGAAGAATTTCGGGAAGTTTTTCGGTTGAGGTCAGAATAATAAGTGAATACTGATCACTTAGTTTTCTATTTTCTTTTATTTTTAAATCAAGAATGAATTTCTTCATTATTTGCAATGTATTATACATCAACTATTTGCTAATTCAGATACAAATAATATAATGCAGATTTATTTGTGCTGCAAAATTACATAAATATCTTGAAATTTAAGTTGATTGAACGATATATCGAACTAAATCCGACTTATTTACTCATTTTCACCTTAACGAGTCTCAAATTCCTGGAAAGTATTATCCGTGTAATAAACAATAATCTTTTTTACACTCTTACCTGAATTTTCAATTTGCGGAACTTGAATATTTTGTGTTGACTGATTTTGGACACTTTGCACAGGAATTTCAGGAGCAATGGTTGATTTTTGCTGGTTAGTAGAAAAAACAGGTACTTTATTTTCGTCAATAATTGGTTTGTAAATTGTTGATTTTGTGGTACTTTCATCAATTGAGTCAAACAATGTGGGCGCTTGAGATTGCTTTACAGCTCGTTCAACCGAACCTTGACCCATAATAAGCCATTCTGGACTGATATTCGGGAAGCGATTGAGTATACTTTGAAGCACTGACAGACTCGGATTATTTCTACCATTTAAAATATGGGAGAGAGTGGAACCCTGGATTCCAATGGCGTTAGCGAATACAGCAGAATTCATTCCTTCCATCTGCATTACTTTATCGATTCTTTCTTTTTCAGCCATAATTACAAGTATAATTGTGAAACATGTATTTGAAATAAGATTACAAAGATATGTGAATCGTTTCACATAAACAAATCTATCACATTTGTAACAATGCACATTTGTACGTTTACATATATACCACAATTAGATTTCAATTAAAATATATTTGAAATGCTGTATAATCAATGCTGAAAGGAGTTAGAGAAGAAATTAGTTTAAAAGGCTTATATTAAAGTAGTATTTTATATTTACATGTATATATATATTGATATATAGTGTATTATGCTATGTGTATACTGCAAATATGTCTTATAATAGTCAAAGTTTACTTATGTGATATTATATGTGAACTTATAAATTACATAATACGCACAATAAACTGATTAGTAATATAATATGTCTATAAGAAGTTGTGTTTATAATACTTTGATAAGTAACGTGACAAAATTGAACTTTAAATATTAATGTGAAAGGCGCGGCAATATTTTTGTGATA
>CAIYTJ010000617.1 GCA_903929065.1 uncultured Bacteroidales bacterium
TATAATCCGGCATTAAGCGGTGTGTGTTCATTTTTAATACCCGGATTAGGGCAGGTTGTAGCAGGGGAGACCGGACGTGGTTTGGCATTTTTTGGCGGCTATGTAGGTTGTGCCATTGTTATGGAAGTTGGTGTTGCCCAACTGGCATATAGTGTGAATAATTACGAATATGGAACTTATGGTGGCTCGCCGGGTGCAGGTGTTGGAACTATGCTTATCGGAGCAGGAGGTATGCTCGCAGTAAGCATTTGGTCAATTGTGGATGCCGTAAATGTAGCGAAAGTCAATAATATGTATATTCGTGATATGAGAAAAACATCTTCACTTAAACTGGAATTGGCACCATATGTAACTCAAATTTCTATCAATAATAAGCTGACAACACCTGTGGGAATGACCATGCGTGTAACATTTTAATCTATCATTTTTACAAAAAAATCCGGTGCAATTTGCATCGGATTTTTTTATTTGATAAACTACCAACTATTCTACTCTTGGTCCTCTTTCATGGCGTTCGGAACGCTGTTCTGTTTTCAATGGATTTGCAGAGATTTTTTTGTTCCAAATCCGATTTTGATACACATCGTAAGCTAAATAAAGAGCCTGGCGAAACGACTCTTCCGAAGCCAGATTTTGTCCGGCAATATCGTAGGCCGTGCCGTGATCGGGTGACGTGCGGATAATTGAAAGACCGGCCGTAAAGTTTACACCGGTATCCATCGAAACGGTTTTAAACGGTATCAAACCCTGGTCGTGATACATGGCCAGCACACCATCAAACTTATTGAAGGTGCCCGAACCAAAAAAACCATCGGCAGGATATGGTCCTACGCAAATAATTCCTTTTGCTTCGGCTTGTTTCATGGCCGGAATAATCACGCGTTGTTCTTCATCGCCAATTACGCCTTCGTCGCCGGAATGCGGATTCAATCCCAACACGGCAATGCGTGGACGACCGATGGAGAAATCATTTTTAAGCGAATTATTCAGCACGATAAGTTTATCCAAAATTGCTTTCTCAGTCAATTGTTTCGAAACTTCACTTACCGGAATATGACCCGTAACCACTGCTACACGCATCACATCATTTACCAGCATCATCAAAGCAGGTGTTTCACCACCAAATTTTTGTTCAAGGTATTCAGTATGTCCGGGAAATTTGAAATTAGCTGATTGAATGTTGTGTTTGTTGATGGGTGCAGTAACCAATGCGTGCAAAGCTCCTTTTTTTAAATCTTCGGTGGCTCTTTCCAATGCAATAAATGCTGCTTGGCCGGCTTCTTCGGTCGAAGTTCCTATTTCAACTTTTATTTCATCGTCCACACAATTAATTATATTGACTCTTTTATGATTGATTTCCTCAATGGAATTTACTACATTCAGATTCAAACCCTGTAATTCGAGATTTTTACGGTGGTAAGCCGCTACTTTGGACGAACCGTAAATTACGGGAATAAAGGTTTCCAACATGCGGGGTTCAGCCATGGTTTTAAGGATGATTTCATAACCAATGCCATTTATATCACCGTGAGTAATGCCTATAATTAGTTTTGCTGCTTCCATTTTAAATATTCTATAATTATCCGTTATTTCACCTAATCAAAAAAACATAACCACAAAAGTCACAAAAGAAACACATAAGCTTTTGTAACCTTAACGTTTATACATTTTGTTAATCATACTCCCTTATTAGAATTAGTTTTATTTAGCTTTATTATAAGGCTTTTGTGTTTATTTCGTGGTTAAATAATTTACAGTCCACAAAAGTAAAATCAGCCTATTTCTTTATTTCATTATTCGAATTCAAAAATAATAAAATAGACTCCATTAAATTTGCCCGGTATTTTTCGGATTGAATAGTTTCAAACGGGAAACCAAACGAACAGGTTTTATACAATCCTGAATAAGCCACTGCTGCACTCCTGTTATTTTCAGAATACCGGCAAATGGTTGAACTGCCTTCGCCAACCGGTTCAATGGCATCGGGTGATTCAACATAATAAACATCCGAGTTCGGTTGATCAACATATGAAAATTCCGATTTCCGGAATGTTTTGAAAGGCGAACTTACCAGTTGAACATTTCCACCCACGCTCGCATGCGAAGTCCTGAATTTGATTTTCAAGGTGTTTTCCAGGAAAAGCCGTTCTTCGGGCAATGAATTTAATGATTCACCAATATCAGAACCAATGTATGCACCGCTAATTAACAAATTTCCTCCATTCCGACAGTAATCAGTTAATAATTGCTGCAAAGCTAATGGAAAAGTTTTAAAATCAGGTGCTTTTTTAGCATTTCCTACGAAAGTTTGCTTTTGTTTACCCAATATCAAATCCAACAGCTTATATTGGTTTAAATTAACATCACCATTCAGCACTGATTTTTCGCTTGAAGAAACAAACGAATAGCCCGCCGATTTAATGGCCTTACCATGAATAAACGTATAATCAAACGTATTTCCGGCAATAATGTTGGTTTCGTAATTCGCATTGCTGGCACCAAAACCGGGATTATCATCATCCATCCAAGGTTTATGCCTCCAGAATTCACGCTGTTTCCCCACAAATGAAATATCGGAAATATAAGGAACACCCGCATCAATATCATTCATAAAACCGGCATAAGTGCTATCAATTACAAAACTTGCGGGTGCACTCAAACGAGTAAACCCGTTTACAACCAGCACTTCACCCTTTTCGTTTAAGGCTCGGCATGCTGATAGAATCTCGGAAGGAAAGCTCTCGCCGCCTTTATTCACCGCCGTTACTTTGAAACTATATATTTTGCCGGGTTGAATAGTTACCGTGGCGGCTGTTGAATTGATCACAACACCATTATCAAAATCGCCATCGTCCATTCGGGTATAAATCACATATTTTTCGGCAACTGCGGTCGGTTCCAGTGAATCTTTCACCGCTTTCCAATTCAGTTCCAGCTTATTTTTATCGGTAAAACGGCAACTGAATTGCTCTACCGGAAGCGGTTGAACCACATAATCCGTTTTATTTGCAACGGAAAGATACCTGAGCATTCCTTTGTAAATTGAACGGCTCACGGTAAAACGAAAGCGTGGATCGAGTCCATAACGCATATCGGCAAAATTTTGGTGCGAAAGCAGTTCTAACAACATAGTCGGTACTTCCGGATTGCGGGACTCGCTGTACGATTTGTTCCAAAGCCCACGGCGCATCCATTCCGGAGCAAACACTTTCCTTACATCCGACACAATTTGCGTTTGAATAATATCAGTCAATTCGCGCGAAGCCCATCGGGAAACGCCATTGGCAAAAACAGTATTACCGGCTGTGTTTTTTACTGAACAAATTCCTAACGTTCCAACAATGGAATCATTAAGTGTCATTCCTGCATCTGAATGGATGGCCAATGCTAAATCAATCGGAACGCCTAATCCTTTCGTTCCCGGTGAAACGGAAGAACCACCAACCAGATAATTTACCCAAAAACCACGCGATTGAAAATCATCGGAATAATCATTTTGACATTTCGTCCGGCTATAAATGCTGTCAGGAACACCGGCCCATTGCAGCCAATACCGGGCTCCTTCGGTGTAACGTGGTCGCTTGCTGGTTTCAGGTTCGTATTTTATAACCGGCTTTACAGGTTGAATTTTAATCATCAAACTATCCAATGGATTTTGACTTGTAATTGAATCAGCGACATACGGATTCCGTGCAATATTCCCCATACCACCCCCAATTTTCACGGCATCAGCCGTTATTGTTTTACCGTCTTCCGAACTCAGGTTGGTCAAAATCACTTTGTTCAGGTTATTCCGCCCTTTATCAAAATAAAAATGCCCAAGATAAAGCCATGTTCCGCCATTCATAGTCTGATTGACCGAAAATTCGGTTTTTTCGCCCTGGTGAATAACGGTGTAATGCGCATCGGAAGTGCTGTTTGGCAAGGTTTTATACGAAACATAAACCGCATATTTCCCTGCTTCGGGAATATTCGGAGTCCATTCTGCTCTACTTGTTTCGTCTGAACTTGTTATAGAAGTAGTTTCACGATAAGTTCCAAATTTAAAAGGATTTTCACCCTGCAGATACATTTTTTTCGTATTACCAAAACCCAGGGAATCGCCTTTTTTCCAACGTTTCCGGTCGTTTTGTTCAAGATAACGCGAAATTTTGTCTTTGGAATCGTTGTCAACAATGATTTCATTCAATTGTGTATCGCGCTCTCGTGGTAGCAACACATTGGCACCGGCTTTCTCTAGCATTGGCACCAAGTAAGGCAATACATAAGATTGAGTATACAAATCTTCCACCGTTTGCAAAACTCGCGGACGCTGCCACTCCCAACGTATTTTTTTCTGGTTGTAATACCAGCCATGGCTTTGCCAAAGCGCAATGTGGCGATTCTGCAATCCACTTGGGATGTCAAACGGACGGGATAAGTTTGTTACGAGCGGATGATTTAGAGCTGGAACGGCAAACCGGCGTGTTTCGTCCATATTGCCTTTTTTAAAATAATTGGGAATGAAATCTTCAATTTTCCGATTCTCAATCTGACAAATTATTGAATATCCGGAATATTTTTTTGACGTAATTGCAGAAATGGCTTTATAAATCCTTGCCACGTTATCAGGTCGGAAAGGCATGTAACTCATTTTCTCATTGGCAGAAACCGTCAGGACATTGTTTTTAGCTGAAAAACCAACCACATTTATTTTTCCAACATAGGTATAAATATTGGTAATGGCAGTCAAAGAATCTGAAATCTGATTCTCAATATTTTGCTGTGCCTCTGTATTCTTATGTGCAAATGAATTTTCAGAAGCACCAAAAATCAACAGTATAAATAAAAAAATGAACTGTAAGCAATGCTTCATAATCCAATATCAATTTATTTTTTATGCTTCGGTTTGTTTCTCTGACTTTTCCTTTTCCAATGTCGACAACATACCGCATGCTGCCAGAATGTCTTCACCTCGCGACCGGCGAATGGTTGAAGTAACTCCATTGCTGGTGAGGTAATCCCGGAAAAAAGTCATTTTTTCAACACTGGAAGATTTCAAGTCAACCCCGGGAATGGCATGAAAACGAATCAGATTCACCCGGCAATCAATTCCCCGCAATATTTTTACGAGTTCAACGGCATGGCGCATGGTATCATTTACTCCATCAAACAAAATATATTCAAAAGAAACTCTGCGTTGGTGACTAAAATCGTGCTTGCGTAGTTCTTCAAGGACTTTGGCAATCGGATACGCTTTTTCAATTGGCATCAATTTCAACCGTTCATCTGTAAACGGTGAATGCAAACTGATAGCCAAATGGCAATTAGATTTTTCCAAAAACACTTTCATGCCAGGAATCAAGCCAATGGAAGAAACAGTAATGCGCCGCGGACTCCAGGCGTAGCCATAATCTGCAGTCAGAATTTCGAGCGAACGAAGCATTGGCAGTGTGTTATCAAACGGCTCGCCCATGCCCATAAAAACAATGTTCGTGAGCGTTTCAGCTTCAGGTATAGAAAGAATTTGGTTTAAAATTTCGGTTGTAGTGAGTTGTGCGATAAAACCTTGTTTACCGGTCATGCAGAACATACAATCCATCTTGCAACCAACCTGCGACGAAACGCAAAGTGTAGCGCGGTCTTCGTCAGGAATATAAACCGATTCGACAAAATGTCCGCCTTCGGTTTTGAAAAGATATTTTTTGGTTCCGTCTTCCGATTCAACTGTTTGCACAGGTAATGTACGACCAATTTCATATTTTTCAGATAATAAATCTCTGTTTTTGGCAGAAATATTGGTCATGCCATCTATTGAAAAAACACGCTTTTTATAAAGCCATTCCGAAATTTGTTTTGCCGTAAAACCGGGCATTCCAAGTTCGGAAACAATGATTTTAAAATCTTCAATCGTTTTTCCTACCAGTGCAATTTTATTTTGTGTTTCGTGTTCCATGTTTGGTGTTTGTTGCTACATCCGCAAAGTTACGCAAACTTACCGACAAAAAGAAAACGGAATGAAATTACTCATCCCGTTTTCGGTATTTTACAATTTATTTCAGTTTATCAGAAGAAATTCAGGCGATTATCAGTAATATCGGCTTTATCTTTCAAATCCTGAATAATCATATATGGTAATGAATAACTCATGCGGCCATTCAACTGCATGATTTCCATTTTTGCATCAAATGGTTGCGGGTTCTCTTTCTTATTTGAAGTAAGAACTACGAAAACACCTGCATTTCCTTTAATTGGTGCAGAAATTTTTCCGGGAGCAACAACTGAAGCCTTTCCGATTACAGCTGGTTCAAATCCTGCCATTCCAAATTGATAAGCTCCAAAGTTTACAGCCGGTGCAGTTTTAATTGAATCTTTCAAGTATGATGCCAATCCAGCCAATGTTGAGTTTTTAGCCAATTGTTCAGAAAGATCTTTAATCATCATGTCAGCTTTTTTATCCTTGATAATTTCAGCTTTCAATTGATCTTTCACTTTCTCAACTGATTTATAACCTTTCTTGTTCACTTCGGTTGAAACAGCAACAACAAATTTATTTCCGCATTCAAAAACATCGGATACATCGTTTTTGCTGCTTTTGAAAGCCCAACGAACAATTTGACGGGATTGTGCAATATCAGCAATTTTATCGGTATTCTGCATAATGTCAGTTGCCGGACGAACTGCATAATTTCCTGCTTTTGCTTTTGCATCAAAGTTATCAGCTTTCAAATCAACGGCAAATTGCTTGGCATCGTTGTAGATTTTACTGATTGATTTGTTGCTTGGCTCCACTTTACGAATAATAATAGCCAGTTTCACTTTATGACGAGGTGCGGTTTTTTCCATAACCTGCATAATTTGAGTTCCCTGAGCATTTTTTATCGTGAACACTTCATTTTTTGATTTACTGAATGCCTGGGTGGTAATTTCTTTTTCAACTCCCTGAACACCTTCCGTCAACCAACCAATTTCTCCGCCATTAGCAGCAGTTTGTTTTACGGCTGAATACTTCTTGGCTAAATCACCAAAATTGGCACCACCTTTAATGGCTGCAATAATGCTATCGCTTTTCGATTCATCTTTTGTAAGCAGGTAAATATGACGTAATTTTACTGAATCCGATTGCATAATGCCCGATTGCATGATACGAGCCATTGTGTAAGTATCATTTTGGAAAACAGGTCCGTAAAAATCGCCGGTGTTTCCTTTGAAAGCAAAGTCTTTCAGTTGAACAGGAACCGTTTTTTCGGAATAATTTTTCCCATCATACATGACATCCGAATTTGAATTCACTAAACCGATTACATCAGTAGTAGTTTTAAATTCAGGAGTAATTTTATTAATCACTTTTTCAATTCCTTCATAATCTTCCTTCAACGGTTTTTTGTCAAATGCAACATATTTAATGGCACAGTTAGCTTCCTGTTTGAATTGTTCTTTTTCTTTTGAGTAACGATCAGAGATTTCGGTGTCAGTCACTGTAATTGTTGCGTCAGGAATCTGAAAATATGGTTTCACAACATATGCCACGTCAACACTTGTTTTCTTATCCTGAAAACTCATTTTTGCATCCAAATTATTGGCTGTAACAGATTTAGAAATCAATGCATTGTATTTATCCTGTAACAAGCTGGTTTTTACTGTTTTTTCCCAAAACATCCAGTAGCTCTTCAATTTGTCAATCTGTTGTTTCATTTCCTGATTTGAAGCCGTTTGGTTTAACGAACTAAGGAATTGAGTCAATACCTGACGGCTGAATTGACCGTTTTCGCCCGCAAAAACACGACGTTGAAGAATCAAAGGGTGGATATTGCTTCCGGTGCAACGTTCGGTAAGTTCATCAACTCCTACTGTCAGACCTAATTTTTTAGCTTCTGCATTCAGAATTTTCTCATTTACCATTGTTTCCCATACAGATTGACGCAGTTGAGTCATCATTTCTTCGTTCAGTTCAGTTCTACCGGTTTCAATTTTGTACACTTCGGTCAATTGATCGATAGCAATATTGTAATCCTTGATATTAATATCATCGCCAGCAATTTTTGCAACAATTTCCTTTGATTTGTTGAAAAAAGTTGAACCTTCTTTAAGGAAATCGCCTACAATAAAGGCTAATAATGCAAGTCCCACTACCGCTACAAGTAAAACTCCTTTGCTACGAATCTTTTCTAATGTTGCCATTTTTTGAAATTAAATTATATTTTTAGTTATTTTTTTTACACTGAATTTGAGGGCACGAATATACAAAAAAAAAGAATATGCCGATGCTTTTTAGGTAAATTTGTGTGATTTTTTAAGTCGAAAGCCGATTATGACATTCATTCAAACTGATTTTTACAATTAGAATTTAATCAGTGTTAATCAACCTGAGAATATTTAATTATCGGTTGTAACTTTCACCAGCTCGATACGATTGTTCGTAACTTTCATACATTTAATTGTAAACCGCTCAATTCGAATTACTTCGTTGAGTTTTGGAAAGTGCTGATAGTTGTGAAGAATAAATCCGGCAATAGTTTCGTAATTATCCGATTCAGGAATATTTAAATTGAATCGTTCATTGATTGTTTCAACTTCCAGTCTGCCTGAAAGCAAAAATTCAGAATCATTGATCTTTTCGGCAGTAAATTCCTGAATATCGTGTTCATCTTCAATCTCACCAAAAATCTCCTCCATAATATCTTCCAACGTTACTATTCCAGCTGTTCCGCCAAATTCATCCACTACCACGGCAATGCTTTTCTTTTGTGTCATAAACATTTTCATCAATTTCTGTGCAGCCATATTTTCAGGTACAATCGGAATCTGATTAATCTGTTTCTTCCAGTCATTTTGGTGCTCAAACATTTCCGAAGAGTGAATATATCCAATAATATTATCAATATCACCTTTATAAATCGGTATCTTTGAAAATCCTGTTTCTATAAACGTCTCTTTAAGAGCCTCAATACCACTTTCATAATCCAATGCCACAATTTCAGTTCGTGGCACAAAACAATCGCGTAATTTTACTTTTGAGAAATCCAATGCATTTTGAAAAATCTTCACTTCATTTTCAATTTCTTTTTCGCTTTCGGGATTATCAAAACTTTCCTGAATGAGGTAGTTCAAATCGATTCTCGAAAAAACATTCTCTTTTGTATTGGGACTCACTTTCACTTTAAAAAGACCGAGAATTTTAATAGAAATCCAGGTACTGAATCTCGAAACAGGATATAGTGCTATATAAAAAAAGAGTAGCAACCACGAAAAAACTCTTAGAAAAAGATTCGGATTGACTCTGAAAATTGTTTTTGGAAGAAATTCGCCGGTAAAAAGAACTATTATTGTTGCTAAGACGGTCTGAATGAGAGTAATTAAAAACTGATTTCCAATCGGGTTGAGCCATGGAGTCAGAATTGCAGCCATCAGCATACCATAAATTACCAGGCAAATATTGTTGCCAACCAACATAGTGGAAATAAATTGTTGCGGATTTTTGTAAAATATTGAAAGAATTGAGGATGTCAGATTTCGCTGCTTTTTGTCCAATTCAAAGCGTAACTTGTTTGAAGTGACAAAAGCAATTTCTAACCCCGAAAAGAAAGCAGAAAATAGCAGTGTTAAAAGTATAAATCCGAAAGTATCCAAAGCTGAGTTTATCGTTGATTATAAATATAAGAGAATGCAAAGATACGATTTTTTAGAAAGTTTCTAATAAATGGATTTGAAATAAGATTCCAGTTCGATTTAAATCTTCAGATAAGATAAAAAAATTGTTTTCAAATTATCAAACAACTGTTTATCTGAAACTTAAAAACACCAATTTAA
>CAIYTJ010000618.1 GCA_903929065.1 uncultured Bacteroidales bacterium
CATTGACATTACCGCAGGTTTGATGATTTTTCCCGTTACCTACATCATCAATGATCTGATTGCCGAAGTATGGGGATATCGCAAGATGCGAATGATTATCTGGTACGGGTTCCTCATGAACTTCTTTGTGATACTTATATTCCGGTTAAGTATTCTGGCACTTGCATCACCGCACTTCCATTACCAACGCGCCTTCGAAATGATTCTGCATAACAGTGAACGAATCACCGTAGCCAGCTTCATCGCTTTTCTATTCGGATCGTTCCTCAATGCGTATGTCATGAGCAAAATGAAGATCATGCAGCACGGAAAACACTTCTCACTGCGGGCAGTAGCATCTACCATTGTAGGCGAAGGAGCCGATTCGTTGGTGTTTTTCACCATCGCATTTACCGGATTAATCAGTCATCATCATCTCATTGTGGTAATTCTCACACAAACATTACTTAAAACAGCCTACGAAATAATTGCCCTGCCAATCACCATTCAGGTGGTAAAACGCATCAAAAAAAGCGAACATACCGACGTGTTTGATAAGGGAATTTCATACAATCCGTTTAAGGTAAAAGATATATAATATTGATTTGGTTGATTTTTTCCGTTATTGACAAAATAGATTGTAGAAAAAATATAACAAGGGATATTAGTGAAATTAAACTAATGGATTTTACACACTAAAGTCCCTCTCCTAGTGAGAGGGAACCAACGGTCTTCGAACATTGGTTTTAATCCAATGTGAGAAAATTAGGGAGAGGTCAGAATAAATAATTAAATCACTCAGTTGACTCATGGTAACCGATGACAAACGACTAACAATCCGTGATTGGGCCGAAGATGATCGTCCACGTGAAAAGATGCTTCGCAAAGGCGTCCAAAGTCTTTCGGATGCAGAACTGATGGCTATCCTTATCGGGTCAGGCAACCGGGATGAATCAGCCGTGGAATTATCACGCCGGATAATGCGTGAATGCCACGACAACATAAACGAACTGGCACAACTTACCGTCACTGATCTTTGCAAACGCTTTAAAGGAATCGGTGAAGCAAAAGCTATAACTATCATGGCTGCACTGGAGCTCGGCAAACGCCGCAAAACGAGTGATATTCTTGAGAAAAAGAAAATTACCTCAAGCATTGATTTGTTTGAACTGTTCGAACCGCAAATGGTGGATCTTCCTCACGAAGAGTTCTGGATAGGATTGCTGAATGGCGCCAACAAAGTGATAGAAATACGTCGTCTGACACAGGGAGGAAGCCGGCAAACCGTAGTGGATATTCCTATGTTGCTAAAGATGACGTTGGAGAAATCGGCCCAGGCTATTGTCGTTGCACACAATCATCCTTCCGGACAAAACAAACCAAGCGTAGAAGACCAACAGATTACCAGTAAAATAAAAGATGGTTGTAAAGCCATTGGCATTTCATTCCTCGACCACATAATCATTGCCCGTGGGGAATATTACAGTTTTGCAGATGAGGGGAAGATGTAATTAATTTCCAATTAGTCAATTACCAATTTCCAATAAACTAATTAACCGTTGAACCAATCAACCAATCAACTGATGAACCGATGAACAATAAACTATTAGAAGTCGAAAACGTAGTCAAACAATTTGCCGGACATTTGGCATTGGATAGCGTAAGTCTCACTGTCCCCGAAAACACAATTTATGGGTTGCTTGGACCAAATGGGGCAGGGAAGACTACCTTAATTCGCATCATCAATTGCATCACTGCACCCGATAGCGGCGAAGTGCGGCTGAATGGCAAACGCATGACCCCGGCCGATGTACAACAAATAGGATACCTGCCCGAAGAACGAGGTTTGTATAAGAAAATGAAAGTGGGCGAACAGGCATTGTATCTGGCACAATTGAAAGGAATGACCCGTCACGATGCATTGAAAGCATTGAAATATTGGTTCGAAAAATTCGAAATACAAGCATGGTGGGACAAGAAAGTAGAAGAACTGTCCAAAGGGATGGCACAAAAGGTGCAATTCATTACTACCATTTTGCATAACCCCGGTCTGTTGATATTTGATGAACCGTTCAGTGGATTCGACCCCGTAAATGCTGATTTGATGAAACAGGAAATACTGAATCTTCGTGAAAACGGAGCGACCATCATCTTCTCAACACACAACATGGCTACGGTGGAAGATTTATGTGAAAACATTTCATTAGTCGATCAGGCCAGAATTGTTTTGCAGGGAAATGTATCAGAAATACGTGCAAATCATGCCACCAGAACGTATCTCGTGCGCTCGGATAATCCCATTTCCGGTAAAGATTTCGAACTTATTTCTCAATCCGAAAAAAATGGAATCATCGAAAGTAAAATTCAAAAAATGAATGTAGGTACCAACAACGCACTGCTAAAATCATTGCTGTCACAAACTGAAATTCATACGTTCGAAGAATTACTGCCCAGCATGAATGATATTTTTATTGAAACAGTAAAAAACAACCACCATGTCAAAAATTAGTCTGATCATAAAACGCGAATATACTACGCGTGTGATGAAAAAATCATTCATTCTTCTTACCCTTTTAACGCCATTACTCTTTGTAGGAATGATATTTATGATCGTTTGGCTGAGTGGTATAAAAGACGATAAAATTAAAAAGATTGCAGTAATTGACAATACGCAGCAATATAAAAATGTGCTGAAAAGCAACGAAAGCTATTTGTTTGAATATGTGGATGCACCTATCGAAATGGTAAAAAAACAAACATCTGAAAAAAGTGAATACACCGCATTACTTCATATCACAAACGACCTGACTGTTCATCCCGATGCTGCCACCTTGTATTCTGATAAGCAGGTGAATATGGAATTGAAAGCTTATGTGGCCGGTTGTCTCAGGTTCCTAG
>CAIYTJ010000619.1 GCA_903929065.1 uncultured Bacteroidales bacterium
CCCATAATAACCCACAACCATAATTTATTTTGAAACGGAGCCTGTGAGTTTACATCAACTTCATTTTTAATTACCTGTTCATTGCCAATTTCTAAAGCCCCTAAATTTTCAGGAATTTTGTCTGAAAAGTGCTCAATCTCATAATTGGGCTTTACTGCATTTTTGTTACCGTATATCAGATAATAAGTTCCTCCGGTATCAAACCGTGCAATTAATTGATGTTCAAATCCTTTTACCGATACTGATTGAATTGCCAGCGCTGCATTATCCTGATTGTCAATAAGAATTTTTAGTCGTTGAAGCGTAGTACTATTAAATTTGAATTCGTTTTTCTCCAGCGAATTGAGTGTGCCAACGGCCAATGTATTAAAGTTATAAATCCAGCCTTTCGGCGATTTTGTGCTGTCCGTTAAATACTGTATGGTAACAGGTCTGTAATAATCGTTTGTATTGATTACAGCTATCTTCAAAAAACTGACAGGTACAGCATTTTTTAGTTTTACCTCTATAATTGTTTGCTTACCTGTTTTATCATTATGAGTACTAATAGCATTAACAAGGTAATTTCTGTACATGCCTGATATGCTGTCGTTCAGTTGAATCTTTGTTGACAACAATTCGGGGTCATTATTGCTTTTTACATGCAATCTGAAAAACCTGAACTTCGCTGTCGGAAAGTTTATTGTGGTAAACTTATAATCTGTCAGCGAATTCTTTATCGAAAGAATTCTATAATTGTCGATTATTGAGTACCATTCCTTTTGATTCTGACTTCCCTCCACTTTCACCTTCCAGTCAAAGTTATCTTGTTTAAAATCAGGATGAATCTCGTTTATACTGTTTTCTTTATTCAATTCCAGCGTATAATAATAACCTCCCGTATTTTTGGATTGATTTATAAGACTAAATGTAAGCTCTTTAGGCGTAACTTTATCGGTTGAGACACGAAGCATATAGGGAACTTCAATGGTATCATTGCTTTTTGAAACTCCGATAATTCTGATATCGGAAAGCTCCTGTTGCACCTTACGGAATATGTCATCAGGCAAATTTATACAATGCCATTTATCCGTAATTCCGGTTAATGCGCGTTTGTAACCATACCCAGTTACCTGTGCAATGGAAAAGGAATACAGACATAGGAACAGAAGCGCAATTTTATATTTCATTGTCGTCATTAATGATAAGCTTGTACTTATTGTAAAGGAAAGAAATTATCAGTAGCAACAAGCCTAACGAAACAAATATGATTGTTTTTGCAATGGTGTTTAGCTCTGTTACATCATAAAAGAAAAGTTTTAAAAGAGTAACTCCAAACAGAGTTATTGCACCAACCCGTAAATGCTTTTTCTTTTTCCAAATGCCCAACATAATTATCAACAATGAATAAACTCCCCAAAGTATACTCAGCCCGAGTTTAAATGTTTCGGAAAATTTCATAATAGCTAACCAGGAAATCAATTCGCTGCTGGCCACCCACAATACTGAACCATAAATTAATGCATCAAATGCCACTTTCATGGTCGAATTTTCCAGTTCAAGGTATTCCTGTTTTAAATATTTATAAATGGAGATAAACATTAATACCACAAAGGAATATGAAATGTAACGAAGCCAGATATTAATACTGCTGTGTTGATAATACGTTGAAAGTGTATTGTGAATATAGCTGTCTCTTAAAAAACTTAGCGAAAACAATCCAAACGTAAGAAATAGAATTATCAGAAAAGCATTAATCGCTAAGTTTATCCTACCCAGATTTCTGT
This sequence comes from uncultured Bacteroidales bacterium, assembly GCA_903929065.1. Lineage (GTDB taxonomy): Bacteria > Bacteroidota > Bacteroidia > Bacteroidales > Paludibacteraceae > Paludibacter. Next base: position 1,767 of record CAIYTJ010000619.1, read on the forward strand.
TTTTCAGTTTCGTAATATTCGCAAAGGTTAGCAATGAAAAGAACAGCAAGCTATAGTTTATTATCCAGACCGATTTAAACCATGATAAATCTTCGAAGAAGTATATATCGGAATATCCTTTGGTTGAATTTACAACTTCTACTTTTGAATGTTGATATAACTGCTCCCAATAATTGGATATTTCCATATAAAATGAAAAATAAAGCACAATTAAGAGCATGGTCGGTATAGCAAAAGTAATAATAGCGTTCAGACTCCGGTCTTTAAATACCTCAACATCTTTTTTGTTTTTGTATTTCAGAAAGTTGATGAATGCCAATGCGGCAATAAACAAAACTGAAGAAAGAAAACTGATATTAAACACCGGCATCATATAAGTCCCTCCGCTTGCATTATAGTAAGTCGACCAGTCCTGAAAAATACTAAACAATGAAATAATCATCACCGGATACGAAATTTTTTCGTAAAAAGGAACGTTTTTTGTTTTCCCTATCCAGTAAAGCAATGCCGATTCGCCAATCCATAATAATGTTACCCAGTTGCCATCCAGCTGAACAGGTATAGCAATCGTAATAAATACCAGTACCAGTCCGGCAAGTAAAAAGAATAAATTTCTATCGGCCAGTTTCTCCCTGTAGATCACAACGCTCACTCCAAAATGAATTATCGCATTACACAAAGTGAACAATCCTTCAAACTGTTTTCCGACAGGGTGCGAATCTAAAATAAAATATCCCAACCCGAAGAAAATAAAGGAGTTGGCAAGTAAC
>CAIYTJ010000620.1 GCA_903929065.1 uncultured Bacteroidales bacterium
CAAAACCATTTCAAAAGTGGTCAAAGAACAGCACTATTTATAATTCAATAAAGATTTTCAAGAACTATTTCCAGCTTGCATGGAAAATAGAAAAAACATCAAGATCACAAGGAGATAAGATTATTGGAATTGATCAAGGATTAAAAACTGTCGCAACATTAAGTGATGGTCAAACAACTCCAGATGTAGATTGTCACGGACATTCTTTACAATCAGTAATTAAAAAATTATCAAGAAAGAAGAATGGTTCAAAGGGTTTCCGAAAAGCACAAACCCATAGAAAGAATTTTGTCAATTGGAGCATAAACCAATTGGATTTTTCTGGTCTGAAGGAAGTAAGATTAGAAAAGATCGTGAACATCAAAAAAGGTGTTAATACTTCCAGAGGTATGACTCATTGGAGTAATCCTGAGATAAGAGATAAGGTTTTACGTCGTTGTGAAGAACTGGAGGTTCCAGTTGTAGAACAATCATGTGCTTATCGGTCTCAGAGATGTAACCAATGTGGTCTGGTTCGAAAGGCAAATAGAAAAGTTAAGGTTTATTCATGTTCATCATGCGGATTTGTCGGCGATGCCGACTTTAACGCAAGCAAGAATTATCAATGCAATCTAACTCCAATTCCATTTGACTTCATCGGCAAAGGTCTTAATTTAGGTTCAGGTTTCTTTTGGAAAGAAATTGGCTTATTTAAGATTGATGGTTCGGAGCTTATAGTCCCGGATACTAAGAAAACAAATAATATTGAAAATTTTCAATAAATTTTTTAACTATGCGCTTTAAAAATAGTCAAACATTTTACAGATTCTGCACCAGCTTCTTGCAATGTTTGAAAAATAGATACTAAGCTCGACCCCGATGCAATAACATCATCGATAATTAGTACGGTTTTATCCTCAAATTTCTTTGCATTGCCAGTATATGAAAATACATTCTTGAGAAACTTTCTATAAGGCGGTAGAATCCATTTCATTTGAAAATAACCAAGTTTTACACCGCGTCTAATGGATGATTCCAATTTCTTAATAGTATTATCAGATAACTTTTTTGATTCAAGGTCTAGTGTAATTTTGGAAGGATCTTCAGATTTTACAAATGAATCAAGAAGATACTCAATTCCTGGATTTCTCTCTTTGATTTTCTGGGCGAAATCTTTAGTTAAAGACGAGGATGATTTCGGAGTAACAATAATATCTATTTTTAAATCTCTGATAATTCTTGCTGCATATACAGCAGATCTATTAAGAAATTGATTATATACAATTTCATTAATATGCATTACTTTCAATTGTTTGAGAATAATTGTTGCATCTGATCCTTTTGAAGTATATAGACTGAAAGCATCTAATTCTACACCTTCAATATTTTTTGTGTATGGTTTTAATTCACATTTGCCGAATCTGAGATTAATTAAATCTCCAGTCTTAGTTTCATAATCAATAACAACTTGATTATTGGAATCTAAAGTCATGGATTCAGTGAATTGAAGAAACGATTTCATTTTATATTTATAAACACTTCAAGACTAAGAGGTTCATATAATATGTTTCCATGAAGTTTGTGATGCAGGAATTTTACCGATCTGTGAAAGAAAGCTCCTAGGTCTTGCCTAGATGTAGTTCACTGGAGCACGTGTCAGTCATATTGCATGGATTACTCCGTAGATCGATTCAACCGAACATGATATGCAGCCACCATCACTTAAGGTCTCTTAAATTACATCATGACGACCCTTTACATATTCTATATATACAAACCTCTTAGTCAAGAAAGTGGTGGAGCTGCCGAGAATTCCGCTCGGATCCATAACATTATTCATATTATGTCGAAATAAATTCAGCCCCTTTTTGAAAGTGGTGACCGGGCGCACTCGTCATTATTATAATTAAGCGACCTCTTCTGGGTTTGTTCACTATTATTTTATTCAGATGCCGATCATTTATTGGAAATTGGCAGGTGCTAGGAATTACGATATCCTACGAATGGTTTTGGAGACCATTATGCTTCCTTTACATCAAACACCTAAAAGTCCGCGTGCTAGGCCAACGCACCTAGATAGGAAGATTCACAATCTTCGGCATTACTCTTATGCTACACTCGGTTAAATTGGTGGGTCGCCTAATAATTGAAATTAGATTTGTAGGGTCGAAACCTACCGTGTTATCCATTACACTAACAACCCATATTGAAAATTGGTACGCACGGAGCCTTTCAGCTCTCTAGTTTTCAAGACTAGCTCATTAAACCACTCTGACACGCTTCCATAAAATTGATGCCCCCGAAAAGACTCGAAATTTAGTATTCAAATTATAAATAATAATGGTGGACCTACACGGTTACGCTCCGTGTCCGAGAATTTAGAAGATTCTAGTGCTATCTATCACACCCTAGGTCCATTATCAATTACTACTTATATCAGATTTCTTCTGATTTCACTCATTATTCTATTGACTGAATATTACTGCGGTTATAAAAAGTTGGTGCGCTCGGCCCGATTTGAACGGAGCCTAAGTCGGTTTAAAAGACCGATGATCAACCACTGACCCACGAGTGCATTAAATTAAAAGATGATATTGTGAGTGCAGATTTGAACTGCTCCGTCCCTTGGGGTATGCTACCTGATTACACCATATTCACTCATCATCGGAGAGTCATTCAAACACTTGTACTTTGTGTAAGGCAATGGTAATTAAGCATTGCAAGTCGACTCTCGTTAAAACAAAATGGTGCGAGATGTGGTAATCGAAACCACAACAGGTGATTGGAAATCATCGGTTTTACCATTAAACTAATCTCACATTATTTGAAAGTGGTGGGCACCGGACGTTACGATCGTCTCCCCCGTGAAGGGAAGGGTTTTACAGACCCTCTTCAGGAACCACCTGATTTCGTTACCCATATGAAAATTGGAGCTGAAGGTGAGATTCGAACTCACGTGAGGAATTAAATCCTTCCTGATTACAAAACAGGCGCCATCGGCCACTAAGCGACTTCAGCATTATTATATAATTCAAAAATTTTCGGGTTGCAGTTTAGTGCTGTAGCGACCCGATGCTGCTGTAAGGCAATGCACCACACATTGCAAATTGGTTGGCTGGAACCCACATGCGGGGCATTTAACTCCAAGATATTGGAGCACCATTTGTTTGATTGGTTGCGGGGTTGGAAATCGAATCCAAACTATTTCTGCTTATGAGACAGATTCAGCACCGATACTGATTGCCCCGCGATTTAATTTATTTATATAGATTTATATTAGAAATTCATTTTCTGTACTAGATTCTGCAAGTTTATCTGCTCGTTTTCTAGCCCAGTAGTCAGTTGTTTTTATCCGAAGTTTTTCTCTTGTCTCATCACTTGTAGGATGTCCTTTTGCTCTAGGATGAGGTTTTCTCATTTTTTCTTTAGTCTCTTCTGAATGTTCTCTACCTAATAAAGTTGCCCTCGTTTTGGCTTTATGTTCTTCTGTAAGGGGCGGTCTTTTTCCACCGTTTTTCCAAGTTGCTTTTGTTTCATCATCAAAAGTTAAACCTTTATTCCATGGTATTGATCCCTTTTGTATATCAGATTGATTCTGTCTATACTCAGGATCTTCCCAAGTTTCTTTAGATTTTTGACTTATGATAAGTAATGTTTCAGGTGTATGATGAAGACCTAAAAAACTACAACCGCCCGACCCTCCTAAAGCTATATTATAATTATCATCTCGTTTTATAAAATCACTATTCACTAATTCTATTTCTTTTTGATTCATCTCATGATTAGAGTTGAAAACAAATAAAACATTTTTTTAAAATTATGTTTATTATATTTTTTAATAGAATTAATCAATGCTGTACCAGATCCATAATAAGAATCATATGGATTGTTAGTTTTATGTTGACCAAGGTATATTTTATTGTTGATTAGATTAGTTGTTTGATAAATTGTGTAATACATACCAATGTATATATACAATTCAACCAATTAAGCTATAGAAAAATGGTCCTCCATGTTGGTGCTGACCCAACTACTTCCCACTTATAAGGCAGGTACTCTTCCGATGAGTTAATGGAGGTTGTATTAAAGAAAAAGTTCCCCCGACAGGTAACGCTCATGCTTCCTACGGTTTAGGGGACCGCCGCTCGACTTCTGAGCTTCAAGGGAATTAAAATCTAAACTCTGAGGATTCTTACCCCGATTATATACCGACCGAGTTTATGTCGGAATCACGCTCAGCTTCTTTTCACTGAAGCGAAAGTATTCTCTGTGATTGATTCGAACAATCCCATCTTTCATTGACATTCCATATGCAAGGACGTTTCGAACGTCATCAACGTATCATCAGCTCCCATGAACTTCAGAGAAAATATTAGAAAACGGAGACTGACCTATAGTTCATTTAACTCAAGCGAGGTTAGGGTAATTCCTTGAGCACCATTAATTTGAAAATTTATCAGCTATGCTTTGGAAAAGCCGTATTGCTACAACCCGCACTGGGGAGCAAATGGCAAGCATTTGTTGGCGAAGGGGCTGAATGCTCCTTCTGAAATTTAAGGGTATGTCAAAGATCGGAATTTGTAATTAATCAACCGAATCATTTTTTGCAAACTTAATTCAATTAGTTACTTACGGGCTTATTGTAACAGGTTTTTACAAACTTGTAAACAATATAATAGAAATTTATTTATACGCCAATTCCTTTTGATTATCCGTTGTCCGTTTCCGTTTAAGGTATTGAGAGGCTGACGATAATCAACTATGCTATTTAATTTTCCTGCTATATGAGATTCGCCCGACTAATGATATACCGGGCCGAAGCACTGTGGTTATCATCTCGCCGTTCTCTATAGGCTCTTATCGGACAGGAAAAATATTGGCTGGTCACACGAAGTCCATTTAACCCTATTCTTGGGCACCATTTTAATTTGTAAAGATCAAATACAAGAGATCCTATGAATCTCAGAGAAACTTGACTGCCGGAGTTTTTAGTTTCAGCAGCGGTTACGTTGTTATTATATCACATTTTTTTCAATTTGTACAGAGAATAATTCATTTTTTTACAGCCCATGTTCATGGCTCATTCCCAATTCTTTGCAGATTAGAAAAGCCGCCGCAGTCTTCATTTCAATCTCGCGTTGTCCTTGAGGAGTTACGAAGACGCTTCCAAGATATCGGTCTTCTTGACGAAGAGCGTATTGATATCCGAGGAGAGCTTTTTTCTGTTCTTTACTCAATTTAATTTTTGTAGATTTCATGTTGTGGTGTGGTTTCCTTACAGGCTTAATATACACTATTTTAGTCGGTTTGTAAACAAAAAAGTGTGTAAAAAGTGAATTATTTTTTGCCTCTTGGATTCCAACGAGTTACGACTTTCCACGAAAAACCCCTCCAATCCAGAAGGAAAGAAGGGTTTTTTAACCTCTTAGCAGAGTCGATTAATGCTTGATCAAATAGATCCCAAGAACATCCTTTCGTGTTGCTGGCTTATCGGATTCACCAGGAAGAATAATGGCATTATAAGGTGCCACTTCATCATCCTCAAGTTTCTTGACTGGTTTTTTAGAAATTTCGGCAACAGTGAATATGTCCTTGGCGTCAATATCATAATGGTTGGCAATAATCTTTTTCACTGCATCTGCATCTTCATATTGCCAACCTTTACCAACTGGCTGAGTGATATAACCATTTTTCTTAATTTCTTTAAAATCAGCAAATCTGGAATCGCTATCAGCATCTACAATTTGTGCATGTAGATCTTTTTTAGGATTTATTACTGAATCTTGCTTACCACCAAAGGAATATCTTGTAGTCAAATTGGTAGGTTTGTTTTTATCAATCTTATGCATCGCAACTTCTTTAGAATATAGGTAATGTTCAACATTAGGTGTCGCATCAATAATTCTTTTAACTAAACGTAGATATTCATTAGAAAGAATATCACCAGCATCATTCCATCGAATCTGTACTGTCTTATGACCCATAACTATTTCTCCAGTATCAGAATCTTGGATTTTGAATTGTTTCTTTGCAAACCGATTAGCTTTCTTTGTGATTTCTTTGATCATTTCAGATTCATATCCTTCAGCATCATTAAAAATATAATTCAACATTCTATGTTGTTTCATTGTTGCATCCGAAAACATTAAATAACCATGTGCTCTTGCATAACAATCAATCTTACAAATGCCTGCGTTTGCACAAGTGGTTACAACACGAAAGTCCCCGGTGTCTTCATCTACAGTCAAACCCATTAAGGCAGGGATAGAAGTATTAAAAAATACTTTGTCCTCATTATCCTTATTAGATTTCTTCATCTTTTCATTTTGAGAAAGTAACTTAGTGGGTCTCACCTTTATAAGATCAGCAAATTTCTTAAGATCAAATGTACCAGCTTCTGAATCATCGTCTTCAGATGGATCACCAGCAGGAAGTATTATCATTACTTTTCTGGCTTGAGAACCATGAACAAGAATACCAAATTTATCTGGTTTTACCTTATCCGGATCTCCTGCCTTTTCAATTGCATTTTTCTTTTTTTGAGGAGTGTTTTGCCATTCAACAGCAGTACTTAGAATCTTTTCTAATTCCTCTGGGGGAAGAACCGAAGTCTTTGTTCCAAGTGTATTAAATGCTTCATTAAGCTCTTCTATAATATCAAAATATTTAGTATTTCTTCCTTCAATAATTGTACGACCGATATTAAACACTTCTATATCAGATGTGTTTAATACAGCAGCCGCGGCGAATTCTTCTAGTAATTTTCTGTCTATAATCATACATGTTGATGTTATACTGTATTTATATAATGCAATCGTTTTAAAATCAAAGGATGCCGGAGGTGATGCTACCCAAGGCGGATTAGACCTCCATCGGTTTAGCAATCCGTATTAAATTGGTAGCACTAGTAGGAATTTCACCTACACCAAAATACCGCATATGAAACGGTCCCAGCAATAATACTGGTTGTAGTGCCTTTAAATTGGAGACCTGCCAGGGTAACGCTCCCTGCTTTACGAATTTGCAATCCGGTGCATGACTTCTCTGCCAACAGGTCATATGTAAAACTTTTGTAGGGCTTTTAAAATTGTAGACCTTCTGTCAGATTTAACCTAACAACAGTCTCACTATAGACAAGATGTGTATTTATCTATTCCAAAACCGATCCGCATTAATCAACGCTTGCCGCATATTATTCACACCTACAGGATTGGCACTATGAATAGACCATGTTATACGGCTAAGCTTACCATGATATGCAGCTTCTTCAATCCATTGTGCAACATCATAACCAGTACCAGCTTCAGTTGGACCGAGATCATGATCCAAACTGATGGATTCTACTCGTCCCGTCTTCAATAACTTTATTGCTTCATCTGCAGTTTTTGCGAGTACGTTATAGCCTGGGCGTATCGGACGCAAGTCATCAAGCCATACATGCAATGCTTCACTTTCAAGTATAGCTAGTGCAATTTCGTATAAAGTATTATTTCTTGAGAATTTATTCATATATCATATTTATTAAATATAAAACTTTTTCTTCACAACTTTCTCTAATCCGAGTTGTCTTTCATTCAGAATTGGAATTAGTTTTGTTCTCATCCAAGACCGATTATTTGAAAGATCGTGATTTGTCGGATCTTCCACAATATAGTTCATCAGATTATTTTCATTTGCATATTCAATAAAATCTTGTTTTGTTGAAAGGAGAAATGGATGGTAAATAGAGAATCCTGAGAACTGAGTAAACCAAGGAATAGGTTTATGTTCCGGACAACCCTTGAGGCAATTTGATAGATATGACTCAACACAATCATTTAGATGATGCCCTGAAAGAAAAGATCCGCCGAAAATTCGTAACATGCTATGTCTCCATGATCTCATTCCATTTTCAGAAGTATCAGAGAAATAGGAATCCCGTTTAAAAAATCTTGCTTCAAAATCAAAATCATTGGCAAATTGATATACAGCTTCTTCCATATCATCATTAATCCCTTGAATCTTATGATTGAAATGAATCAGACTAAAATCTTGTCTAAACTGAAACTTCAACCAATGAGCAGCACAGATGCTATCAAGACCAGCTGATACCAGAAAGGTAAAAGAATCTCTTGGGACATATTGTTGTTTTACTTGGATCATATTATAGTTTATGTTTGCGGTGCATTTCGGTTTTAAGAATTCCTCGGATCATTACAATTTGTTTACCCGTGAATTTATGGGTGTGAATATCATCGTACCATATTTTCTTTTTTGTCATTTTAATAATGGCACGAATAACAAATTTACTTGAAGTTTTGATTATTTCTAAAAGTTGTTCGCTTAGATAATGCTTTGATGTAAACCAATCATAGTGAATTAAGAACTCTTCATTTTGATAAAGGTTTAAAATTTGTGTTTTAATATGAGATATTGCTGATCTCATTGGATCAATATATCTGGAAGAAATCGCTCGATCAATGAGATTCTGACAGTCTGAAATTACATCATTAAGAGTAAGTTCATCTCCAATATAATGTTTTAGAATATGAATATCATGGGCTTCCGTGTTCTGACAGACTGAACATGAAACAGCATAGTTTAAAATGATAGTCTTTAGTTTGATATATTCTTTGTTATTATTCATTTATTTGCGGATGTTTTATGTCACTGTTTTGCAGATTGGAATTGCAAGTGTTCCCCACTTTGATGCTTATGCGGCTATATTACAAATAAAAACCTCTCACTCTTACATAAAAGCCGAGTGAGAGGTTTCTGAATTTTATTATTACATGAAATGTATCTTCACCATTCGTATCGATTTTTCCATGCCTTGGCAGCAACACCTAGATGTTTACCAAGAATATCAAAATCTTCATTATCCCATTCCATAGCACCATCATATGTTGCAGACCAAGCAAACAGAAGATATTCTAATTCAGAGGGGTCTAGATCCAGAATTGAAGTTAATACTTTTTTTGCTTTATATGATCCCTTAATATCTTTGGAGTTAGATTCTTTAAGAAATAGTCTTGCAATATCTACTAGTTTTTGATTATTCATTGTTGTTGTTGTTGTTTGTTCTATTTATAAAAATTATTTTTCTGATTTCTTGAATTCCACCCACTCATCTTTATCAAATCCTTTAGATCCTTTTGTATGATGTATTACTAATTCTGGATTACATCTAGAAAATACAGCTCTATCTAGTTTAGGAGCATCTCCTTTAAAGTACACATTTTTTAAATTAGAGCATCCAGCAAAAGCCATGCCTTCTATTAAGTGAACACTGGAGGGTATTGTAACATTATCTAATGCTCTATCACCAACAAAAGCCATTTTTCTAATTATCTGAAGTTTACTTGGAAGAGTAACTGTTTCTAATTTTGGGCATTGACCACAAACTGCATTATCTATTTCAATGATATTATCAGAAAAATGAATACTTTCTAGATGATAACAACTATAGAAAGCAGAATCGCCTATAATTTTAAGACTGTCTGGAATTGTGACAGTCTTTAAACTCGGACTACCACTGAATGCTAATTTACCAATAGATTTAATCCCGGGTGCAATAATATAACTTGTAATTTTGTCTACAGCTCTACCTTGTAACCCCTTCACGTGAGCTAGAGCTTTATCAGCAATACCAGTAATTGATTCTCCATCTATTTTATTGGGTATTATTACAGAACCACTAAGAATCTTTGAAATACCAGTAATATTATTGTCTTTATAAATAAATGGAGATTCCTCTTCCTCATTTACTTGCTGATAGTCTTCAAGTACTACTCTTGCAAGTTCAAGTAAAGCTTTATTATCATTGATTGATACGACTGCCGTA
>CAIYTJ010000621.1 GCA_903929065.1 uncultured Bacteroidales bacterium
GGTAAATGCATTTTGCGAATACATGGCAGTAAGCACATGCATATTTCTGGGAGTTGTAATGGTATAAGTTGGACTAAAGCTCCATGATAATGTTACCATATCAATTCTGAACGTATCGTTTAACATCGAATTTCGAAAACTGAAATTGTTAAATGATGCAGCAAACGAAAGTCTTTCGGTGCATTGGTAATTGATATTTGCAAAGCCAATTGTTTGAGTGGAAGTGGCAGCTTTTATTCCTGAAAGATTATTAATACGTCTTCCGATTGAACCAGAGAATTGAATTTTATTTTTAAACAAAGTAAAGCCCGGATCAACTGTAATTTCAGCTCTGTCGGTTTGCATAAAAGGATAACCTAAAGGAACAAAACCATCACCAATATATTTACCTGAAACTTTTATTCTGAAATATTTTCCTTCTTTGGCAATGCTTAAAGCAGAGGCATAATCAAATCTGCTGGATTCCTGAACTCTAAATATTTCAGGTGGAATATCAACAGGAGGTTTAAAAAAAGTAACCAAATTACTTTGAGTATTTCTGGTAAAAGCCGAACCGGCTATTTCACCTTTTATCGAATATTGTTTGCCAATTTTTAATTTATAATCTAACGAAGTAAGAACGCCTTTTTGTGGCATGGTGTTAACGGGTTTTGTATGCAATGAGTTGGTATCGTCTTCCATCATTGAAGCGATGAAGTAAGCATGTGTAGCATCTTCATTTCCGTAACCAATTTTTGCCGAATAAATATTACGGGCATAAATTCCCTGAATATTTTTTGAAGTATCTTCCTGAATAGCTAATTGAGAAGTACCTGCAAACACACCAAATCGAAATTTACCAGGAGATAAATTAATGCCGGCACCAAATACGGGCAGATCGCCAACGCTTAATTCAGAATATTGAGGAACCTGAGTTCCTAACATTAATTGCGCCCATTTATATTTAGGAGCAATGCCAATTCTGTTCATTGGATTTCTGATATAATCAATAAAATTTCCTGAAGGCATATTTGGTAAAACAACACTGCTTTGTCCGGGTGATAACATCAATGACACTGGCATCGAGAACTCGCCATACGACAAAGTTGCGTTAGCCATTAACCTTCCGGCAGCATCTGGTCTTCTTGGTGCAACAGCTCCCGCAGTGTCAGAAGTCATTGAATAAAAATCACCATAAACTCCAGCACTTCCTGTAAGTTTCCATTTCCATTTTGTTTCCTGTGCAGAAATGTTCTGACATAGTAAATATGCTGCGAAAAAAGGTAGCAAATATTTTTTAGCGATGGTCATAGTTTAGATAAGTTTTTGATCCATTTTTTATTTCATTATCGAAACTAAATGGAGGGAAGGAGATATTTAAAATATATTTAGGGAACGGTAGGTTTGACCGAGGGAACGGTAAAAAAGTTGTCGGTTGATAGTTTTTTGCGAGATAGTTTTTTATAAGTTTAAAGGATTAATTCATAAAAAAAGGATACCAAAATTGCTTTCAGTATCCTTTTGTAAATGTTTTACTATATCAAGTTTTACAAATATTATTTCATGATGAGTACTTTAATAGAATTAGATATGAGCCCCTGTTTTTTGCTTTCAGCATTGATGAAATAGTTGCCATTAACAAGTTGGCTCAAATTAATGGAGCCATCTACTAAACCACTTTTTAAAGTTCCCATATCATAAACATAAACTTCTTTGCCTGCAATATCAAATACATGTAAAGTTATGTTATCACTTTCAGACAAGTTCAGCTTAATATCAAATCTTCCTGTTGTTGGATTTGGGTATCCGTTAAACAGCATCAGGCCACTTATAGGGTCGTTCGTTTTACCCATCTTTACAATACCAACTGTGCTTGAAGAATCTAATGCAAGGGTTCCGTTTGAAATTATTGTACCAGTAGAATCGTAACAATAGAAAGTAATTTCCTTAGGTAGTGCATTTGCAAAAACAACTTGGAATATACCGGATGAATCACTTGGATTCAATTCTAAAGGTTTGCTAAGTTCAAATATTGCATTGAAACGTGCATGTGCTGTTGAATTAAATGATAATACATTATCAGTTTGTGATTCATCATAAAGTTTTGGACCTGTTATCATTATAATTTTACCACAAGTCCCACAAGTATCTTTAGTACCAATATGTAATCTTTTTATTCTAGTCGTACCTGACGTAC
>CAIYTJ010000622.1 GCA_903929065.1 uncultured Bacteroidales bacterium
CTTTAATTACGCATGGCCAACTGCCGAGATTGCCGTAATGGGTGCTGCAGGAGCTATCGAAGTATTGGAAGGACGAGCTATTGCCGCCATTTCCGATCCGGAAGAAAAAGCAGCATTTATCAGCGAAAAGGTAAACGATTACAAAGAAAAGTTCGCCAATCCATATCAGGCAGCTGCATTCGGTTATATCGACGATATTATTGAACCGCGTAATACCCGTTTCCGTGTCATTCGTGCTTTCCAGGCATTGGAAACCAAGAAAGTGGTGAATCCACCAAAGAAACATTGTAATATACCTCTTTAATTAATAATCAGGAATTATGATATTCGACAAAATTTTAAGAGGAATCTCTTTTAGACGGAAAAGGGCAAAAGTTGCAAGGTCACAACGCGTTAAAGAAATGCTTGGAATGAAAGAAGTTCCAAACGGCGATATTGTTGCCATTGCCATGGCACTACACATGTTTTACGACGAAGTTCATGATAACGAAAGTAATGTGATTACTATTAAACGTATCGAAAGACGTTACTCACCGTGGAGTTCAAAAATTTATGGTACAAACAACTCTTTAAGATAATCAACATGAAGAAATTCAAATTTATAATAGATGGGGCTTCATACAGCGTGAATGTCAAATCAGTGGAAGGTAATCAGGCCGAAATTGAAGTAAACGGAAAAAACTATTCAGTTGGATTGGAGCAGGAAGTAAATACGCTGAAAACTCCGATTCTGGTCAGAAAAGAAGTGGTTACCAAACCCGGTGAAAACAAAATTGCCGCCAAGGCTGCCCCTATGCCGCCATCGGACAAACCAAGTGCTAACGGCATCAAAGCTCCGCTTCCGGGAAGCATTATCCGACTCGTTGCTAAAGTGGGCGACACGGTGAAGGAAGGCGATTTGCTGTTAGTCATGGAATCCATGAAAATGGAAAATAACATTCTGTCTGAAAAGAACGGTGTTATCAAACGTATCAACGTGGAAGCCGGACAAGGCGTTATGCAGGACGACATTTTAATGGAATTAGAATAATTCAATTCACTCCGTAGGGACAAGTCGCGACTTGTCCTTCAAAACGTGACTTGTCCCTACGCGTCCATTCATAGAAAAGCCCGGCGAAACTAATTCGTCGGGCTTTTTATATGTTAGTATTTGGGTTTTACAACAACAGAATCAACAGAAGAATGACAAGCAATCCGCCACCAATAGTAAAATACATTCCGCCGTGGTGATGACGTCCTCCATCATGATCATCCCGATCCCGGTCCCTATCGTGTCTGTCCATGTCGCGTTGAATTCCATGAACTTCATCACGTAATTCTTTCTTTTCAGCAGCAGTCAGTTCTGATCGATCCATTGTTTTTATTTCTTCAAGACGGGAAATTTCTGCATCGTATTTGGCAGATTCCGAATTAGCCAGTACTTCAGCAGAATTTACATCGGAAGCAGCATTATTTCTGGTAACTGCTTCGGAAGCACTACCTGATTTTGAATAAACTGCCGGTGCAGTATTTTTGTCATTTTCGGCTTTCAGAGGGGCTGGAATAAACGTCAGCAAAACGAATGCAGACAGGATACAAAAAGTTATCTTTTTCATTTTTTGAAAGTTTTAGTTGTGAATTAAGTTTCACGTAGCAAAGGTCGGTGCTTTTACACCCCAATGTGTTACACTATTCACTCTAAAACTTACAACTTTCACACATAAAATTGTAAAGCGTTCAAAATCAAAAAAAGGTGATGCTTTTCAGCAACACCTTCGTTTATCATACGTTTATTATTTACAACATCCACGCAGACTTGCGTTTAACCGGATTACTTCCCTTTATCTATCCTTTCCAGCTTCGACCCATTGGTTTTCACTATTTTGATATACCCGTATTTCTTGGCAAAATAAATCAACCGGATATCGGTTTTACTATCCACCGATGGATA
>CAIYTJ010000623.1 GCA_903929065.1 uncultured Bacteroidales bacterium
ATTATTTTAATTTGAATTCTTAAAATAAAAACAATTATTCAAAATTAAAGTTCAATAGATAAAATCTATAACCAAATTAAAAAGAACTAAATAGGAAATTAGAGTTGAGAATGGAAATAACTTTAAGAGTTTTGTCAAAAAAGAGAAAGAATTTTATTTTGGTCAAAATTTTTGTAGATTTGCAGACGCCAAATTATTAATCCACTTTTAAAATAAGCTTATATGCCTGTAATCACCATGGAAGGACCATTCCTTCCAATCGAAAAGAAAGAACAGTTGATTAAAGAATTCACCCGGATTGCCACCGAAATCACCAATATCCCAACCGATGCATTTGTCGTTTTTATTAAGGAAAACGCCTACGAAAACATGGGGCAAGGTGGAATTACCATTGCAGAAAAGCTGAAATAAGATAAATAATCTTTTGATATTATTTATTCAAACCCAATGTTTTTGGCAGCAAAAGCAGTATTCAGGTACAACATAGCATCACTTTTTACAGTATCGGCTTTACTGATAGTGCTCCAGAAGCGTACCGTCAGGGTGCAGCCGTCCTGCGTGACTTTATTATACAAAATCACCGGTTTTCGTTTTGAAACCACATTCGGAACTGCCTGAATGGTTTCATTGATAATTTCATTAATCTCATTGGAATCCAGTTCCTTTCCGGTGAGCGAAAATCCGATAACAACCCGTCGTTGATCGTTGCTGAAAGTCCAGTTCACAATGTTTTGTGACAGAATGTTACCATTCGGAATAATTACTTCGGCGCCATCAGCAGTGTTCAGCGTGCTGGCGCGTAAGCCAATTTCTTTTACTTTACCGGCCTGTCCACTCACTTCTATTTCGTCGCCAATTTGCAGCGAACCGTCGAAAATAAGAATTATGCCGGATACAAAGTTATTCACCACATTTTGCAAGCCCATACCAATACCAACACCCAATGCGCCGAGCAGGAATGTAAGTTTGTCAATCGGCAATCCCGAAGCCGCAATAGCCAGGAGATAGCCGCCAATCAACACCAGCAACCTTGTTATCAGCAATCGGGAATGCTGCCCTTTGGTAACCGGCGTGCTGTCTTCGGTCTCAATTCCCGTTTCACCAAATAAATAACTGAGCAGCCGTTGCAAAATATGCGCAAACCAAATGATTACAAAGAACAGTAGCACGCTTATAAGTTTAAAAGAAATACTTCCGATTGTCCGTGTATCAGTTAGTGCATCAATCACATAATTATTAATAGTATGATAAACATTTAAGCTGGAACTAATCATGATCAACCACAATATTCCGGCAACAATCATCACGGGCATTTTGATTTTGTCAAGTATTACCGAACTTTCAAACGGTTTGTCAACTCCTTTTTTCAATCGGCTGCTTAATAATTGAACTAATATCATTTCCAATATTGTATCAACAAAAATAGTCAGAACTACCGCTTGTGTTATAGCATAAATTCCTGATAATCCGATGATACCAGCTAATGTAAACCTTCCGAAAACATTGCTTATAATGGCCAAAAAGGCCATGATAATAGTCACTAAAGCTGATAATCTCAGCCATTTAGAATAAGACGAATTTTTGTTTATTTTCGTAAAGAATCGGAGAGTGAAAATAATGACGGCTGTTTGAACAACAATCATCCACACTCGTGTACCAAAAGACGGTTCAGTTAATAAATAAGTAAATGTATTTATTAAGAACAATATGCTAAGTATCAGCCAATCAAATCTTAATGCTTTTTCATTAATTTTAAAATAAATCCTAACGACTGCTGCCAACAATAAGAAATATAAAATTGCAACAAACGAAACCGGTGCATAAGCATCAAAAAACGGCATCAGGCAAATAATCAAAACGAAAATGGCTAATATGGGTAGAGTATTCAGGTATTTCAGATTAAGAAATTCATATTTATCCTTTTGTACTTTAATGTCTTTCAGCAATTTGCGTTTCATAAACAGCCACATAAAAAGTAAGAGTGCAAAAACCGATACCGAAATCGCTTGTCCCCACG
>CAIYTJ010000624.1 GCA_903929065.1 uncultured Bacteroidales bacterium
GAGTTTTAAATTCGGTACAAAGATAAAACAAATATTTAGTTTATCTTTTATAATGATATACCTTTAACATTATTTACGTTAATACATTTTTAAATAAACTTATAGCGTTGATATAGTGATGTATATGTAATTTTACTAGCTCGAATAAATTTATATATTTTGAAAATAACATATATTTCGACCACTATGTTTATCACACATATCAACCAAAACGTCATTTACTCATCCAATAAACCCCCTTGACGAGTCTAATTTCACATAGTTTCTTTATTCTCAACTTCCTGTCACCTGTCAGGAAGTGAAGATTCAGTTCGGGTCAGTTCAGTTATTTATTTCTACTATTAACGTTTGTCACTCTTGGGATTTTAACTTGTGCTTACAAGCAGGAATCTTTTATTGTTGTATATCGCAATCGCCTTCTTGAATAAATATCAGGAAGGCGATTTTCATAAATATATCATTAAAAGCAGCGGTCGTTGACAGCAACTTATATTAAAATTGTATTTGACTTCATCCGGGTTAATCTGTGAGAGTTTTTCCTCTTGAATAGTTAATTCCATTGACCGTTGTATTTAATCTTCACCAGCATCATTAAAATCAATACTGGTGGGTTTTTATAATCCAGGTCT
This sequence comes from uncultured Bacteroidales bacterium, assembly GCA_903929065.1. Classification (GTDB taxonomy): domain Bacteria; phylum Bacteroidota; class Bacteroidia; order Bacteroidales; family Paludibacteraceae; genus Paludibacter. The sequence continues at coordinate 630 of CAIYTJ010000624.1, forward strand.
TCTTTATTTTCAACTTCCTGTCACCTGTCAGGAAGTTGAGGTCCATTTGGTTTGGGTTTAAATTGCTGTTTATGAGCATATATTCTTTTGAGATTTTGAATTATGAAATATTTTTCATATATTTTATTCATTGACTCACGACACAAAAATTTCTAAAGAATTAAATATCCCTTTCGTTGAAGTGAAGTCGTGAGCACTGAAATGATTGGGGTGATTTTATAATACAATGAATACACGATTTTTATTTTATCTGGACTGGAGAGAACAGATGAACATGATGACCGATGAACAGGTCAGACGATTTATTAATAACCTTTGTAAGTTTACTGAAGGTATTGAACCGGATTTACCTACTGATATTGAGAAAGCACTTTGGATTGGTGTTTTACCTTCGTTGAAAATCAATGAAAAGAAGTACGAACAAAAGCTTGAACGTAATAGAGAAAATGGAAGATTGGGTGGTGCTCCTCTGGGGAATCAGAATGCCATTAAAACAAAAACAACCCAAAACAACCCAAACAACCTGATAAGTGATAATAGAGAAGAGATAAATGATAATAGTAAAATGATAAGTGATAATTGTAAAGAGATAACTGATAACAGAGAAGTGACAAGTGATAATAGTAAAATGTTAACTGATAATAGTAAAGAGATAAGTGATAACAGAGAAATGATAACTGGAAATAGTGAACTGGCAAAAGATAATACAGATAATACTGGATCAGTTATACTGGAGGAAATTGAATCGTTGAAAACCCAAAATTATGAAAATTCAAAACAAGTATATGCTGCTAAAATGAAAATCATTAATGCTTGCAAACAAGGAGAATATATTTTTGGACTGGTATGCAAAAAAGATTTTGAAAATATTAAAATTAATCTAACCCCGGAAGAATTAATCCGGATTCAACCACTCATTGATGTGTATTTGCTAGCTAAAGAATCTTCTTATCAAATTAATCAAGATTTAGTACGGAAGCAAAATGAAGTTGAAGGGCTCTCAACCGAAGGAATTGAATAAATCTGAGTTCAATTCTAGAACCAGGATACTGGACCATTCCCTGCTATTCAATTTTGTTAAATACCTTCATTCTGGGACACTTTCTTTATCAAATAATATAATCCGTTCAACCAGAGGAAATAATTCAACCAGCAAACCCGGATTCGTTTAAATTTAAACAAGTGGAATGAATTTGAATTTATTGAATGAAAACTTTCAACTGAAGGAACTGAGTAGATCTGTTTTCACTTCCGGAACCAGAATACTAGGCCATTCCCAGCTATTCAATTTAGTAAAATATTTCAATTCTGGGACACTTTCCTTATCAAACAATATAATCCGTTCAACCGGAGGTAATAATTCAACCAGCAAACCCAGATTCGTTTAAATTTAAACAAACTTTTAAGGAGCAACTTACAAGAACAGACATTCGGGTTCAATTGGAGATTGAAAATATGCTGGATAAAAAAAAGGATGTTTGACTTTTACATCAAACATCCTTTTCCTTCCTTTAAAAAACTAATTTATAATAGAGTGATAGTTAAGTTACTACTTTTATTTACCCCAGATTCGTTTTAAACGGATCATTATTAAAGTATTCCGGAACATTATTATTCATAACTTCATTAGGTCCGGGAGCCGGATTCGATTCCAATGCCAACGAGATTTCATTGTCAAGTTCTACACGCATTATTTCTGGCTGAGAATAGTCTCGTTTATCAATTATTGTTTTCATATCTTTCTTTTTTAATAGTTAATTGATAATTACTTTCTTTGTTGTGTTATTCACTTTCAGCATATAAACTCCTGGGTTAAATTTCCCGGTAATTTGAGTACTTGTACTGGTCAATGGTTGACTCAGCAGTTTTTGACCAATTTCATTATAAACCGAAAGCGTTGAACCAACCTGAATTTTATCATTACAAATTACTGTTAGCTGTTGAGGGGCATTATTGTAAACGATCAGGCTATTATCCTGTGGAGTTTCAACATTGCTAACAGCTCCTGACGAACGGAAAATGACACTAAAGCGGTCGGAACTGCTTTGCAGCGGACTAAATTGATAAGTCGAAATACCATCAGTCAGATCGGTTTCTGTGCTGGTTACATTATCCTTTAGAATTACTTTCACACCTGCAGGAAGATTGCTGATCTGGTTGGCAGTAAGACTAAATGAACTGGCATTGCCGGCTAAAAATCCCAACCCAATGGGAGTATCCAATGGAAGAGTATTCATAGCATTGATAACCAGTTGTTCTGTACCAACGGTTGTATAAATTTCTGGTATGGCAACATTATTATTGCTCATTTTAGGAGCATCATAGGTATCCATCCCATTGGAAGCATTTCCACTGACATAGAGTACAGCTTCGTCGGTATTCGTTCCATTGCTTACCTGCAAACGAACCAAGGTCTTAGCTGTGTTGTTTTTCGCTGTTGGTGATTTTAATAATAAATCGCTTGCAGGAGCATGAGTACGCATGGCATTGGTCAAAGCCAGGGTTCCGCCACCGGCATTGGCTCTGACCCAGAAAGCTTGCATAGGTGGAATTTTGGAGCTTGCACCGTTTGGTGCGCTCACCCCATCACCATTCACTGTCCAGAAACTATATACTCCGGCAGATTTTGTTCTATACCACATGGTGGTTGTACGCATAAGTGCTAAATTACCGGAATTGGCAGTTACTAAGCTCCAATCGAGATAGGATGGATAGGGATTTCCAATTAAATTGAATCCGGCATAGTTTGCTGTTCCGGTTCTGCTGCTAAGTGCAATATTTTGATTTCCATTGTTCAAGGTACCTGTGAATGAAATATCATTTCCGCTAACGGGAACTACCTGATAGCCTTTTTGGGCAAGCATTGTTGTTGCAGTTACCCAGTTATCGGTTGCGGCACCGGTATTTATCGTTTCATCGAAATATTTAATAATAGTCAATGCCGGTGTTGGTGTGGCAGAAGCAACGGGCGGCGTAATATACCAGGTTCTCAAAGCACTGGCAGCTTGCAAGGATTGATTCACTGTGCTTGTGCCGGTTACGTTTAAACCACCGTTAGTATTTTGATCAACAAATGTACCTGTACCGAGCGTAGGATCACTTAAAAGGTTTAGCGAGCCTAATGTTAGAGCTGCACCAGTTAAGGTCAGTTTTGCTCCTGCATTTACGGTTATAGCATGAACGGTGGTGCTTGTGTTATCTACTGTAAGTAATGCTCCGCTGTTTACGGTAATATCAGTACCGGGTAATAAAGCTGAATTACCGATAGTTGTTCCCGGTGAATTTATGGTTTGCGAAATAGCGGTAATATTGGCAGTTAAACCAGTTGGGACAGTGCCGGTATAAGTGTAATTAGCTGCCTGAGCACCCCCTAAAGTAGAAGTGGCGGTAACAGCTTTGGCAGTACCCACATTGGCATCGGCGAATGTACCGGTCAATGTTACTGCATCCGAACCTACTTTTCCGGTAAAAGTACCTGAAATCGAAGCTGTATTTGTTCCGTCATACACTTTATTTGCTGTTGGTGATGACAGTGCCGTTAAGGATTTTGTACTGACTGTTAACGACTGACTCGCCTGAGTTGCAGCTGAGAAAGAACCACCGGCAGCCTGATCGGCTCGTAAATTACAGCTTCCGGGCTTCAAAATAGTTACAGTTGAACCTGAAACAGATGCCACGGTAGCATCAGAGCTTGAGAAAGTTACTGCATTACCGGATGGACCACCCGAAGCAGCCAGCGAAAATGTGGCATCTCCATAGGTATTAGTTGGATTAAATGGACTAAATGTGATAGCCTGAGTGGTTACGATTTCATAAGCACCTACTGAAGGATTTGCAGAAATAAAAGCTAAACCCGCTTTATCAGTCGATATTCCAGTGGTACCTGTAGCTGCTCCTACGTGATATAAATACGAAGTACTTGCAGTGATTCTCCAGTCGGCTTGTTTAATGTATGTTGAGTCGCTTGTTGCAAGAGCTGAACCAATAAAATTGGCACTTGCTTTTATCGGTGGATTTTTGAATAAAGGAGAGTTGGCTCCCGTATTGGATTGGCTCAGAGTAGTTACGTTATATGAACCCCAACCTGAGGTCCAAGTTCCACCATTTCCTAAATCTAAATAATTATTATCAAACACAGTGCTCGCATTTTGAGTTCCTTGTGATTGTATACTTCTATTACTACTTCCATTATTTTGATTATTATTCCAGAATACATTATTATATACTTTATGATACACACCAGTTCCTGAAGAAGTAACAAAATAGCAGCCAACGGACATATTGGTTGTTGTATTATTGGCAAATAAGCAATTCATCATTGCATCAGTTGAATTGCTAGAAGAAAAACTCAAGCCGCCAACAATTGATGCACTTGTTGCTGTCAGGTAACTCCCGTTACCAGTATAGCTGGCAGTATTATTGTGTACAATACAATCACTAAACGTAACCGTAGCCGAGCCAGATATTGTAGTCTGTGTTACATTGAGAATCATTCCTCTGATATTGGCCGGAGCTGCAGCTAGAGTGCTGTTAGTTATACTGGCATTATTGTTTCTAAAAATACAACCACTGACCTTTGCACTGATTGTTCCCGAACTGGGAAAGTTAATATCCAATATAGGTACCATCTTAATATCGGTAGTATTCCCATACGTAATTGTTACATTATTCTTTTCTACTAAATTATTTTGGAATGTTCCCAGTACTTTTAATACACAGCCGCCATTATGGTTTGTATATGCAGAATAGGTCAAATTAGATCCATAAAATACACAATTTTGAACTGTCTGACCAGAGGGTGATATTAAAGTTGTCATGGCAGTACTTCCACTGACTGTACCTTTGTGTGTTATTGTGAAACCATCCAATATCGCAGCAGAACCATTAATAGCCGTAGCGTTATTAGTTGATGTAAAGGTAGTCGGATATTTAAATTCCCAGGACTCAATAATGCCGTTTCCATCATTATCGTTCAATGGGCGTTGGTTCGGAGAGCTTTCCCACCCCTGAAAACTGCCGTAATAGTTGTTAATGGTCATATTCCAGGCACCCGACTGAGAAAAAGACCCTTTGATATAAATGTTGTTGTTAGTGCCGAAACCTTCAGCCGTTCCAATTGTTTTAACGGCAGTAGCCCATGTGAGCCCATCTCTTCCTGTATCATTTCCATTTACGGCATCGACATAATAAGTAGCCGCATTAGCAGTCACTGCAAAAAGTGCAGTACAAAGCATAAATGTAATTAGTTTTTTCATAAGAAGTTAGTTTTGATAATAACTTATTTAGTTTTGATTTAATCGAATTCATTTTATCCGAATTACAATGCAAAACTACTTTCTATCATTAAAATGAACTTTCTCTGATGTTGAAAAAACTTTCAATCATGTTGAATATTGCACTGAATTGAGTAAAAAACAGGCATTTTTGCCAATTGATTCCAGGAGTTCAATATCCAATAAAAAAAATACTGCTACGATAAGGAAGCAGTATTTTTTATAACAACAATTTAAATTTATCAAGCTGTTAGCTTAATTTTTAACACATCTAACAGAGAATCCAAACTCTTTATTGCCGGTAGGGAATCTACCTAATCCGGTACTTTCGTGATTCATTATTCTGAACCATGCCTGTGCAGAATTATATTCGGTAGCACTCCACCAATAACCGCTGGTATTTACACTATGATAGGTACTATCACGATTGCCACCCGGAAGGGCTGAAAATAACGAATCGTTTGTTGAACCAATGTTGGGAGTAAGCCAATGTACAGTGCCCGATTCTTTCAGTTTTCCAGCTGCTACGCCTTCACCACCAAGGTAAGTGGAAAGTGTTGTCCAGTCGGCATCGGTGGCTACATGCCATCCCGCAGGAGCTAACTTACCGGTGCTTACGGCATACCAGTTATACAGTTTTCCATAAGTTCGGGGGTTGTCTCCATTGCAGTAAGCTCCTGTAACTAAAGTGTACCATTCGCTGTTATTTGTAATGTCTGGAATTAATGTACTATCCCTGTATTTAGTTGTTTTCAGGTTTTCAGCCATCCAGGTTTGTGTGCCAATGGTTACCGTTGGGTATACATTTCCTTCCACATCAGTAACTGTACCCGAAAGCAGAACCGGTGTATTGGAATTAGTGCAGGATGCAATGATAATAACGCTAAATATAAAAGCAAGAATGGAATAATAATTGAATTTTCGCATATTGTTGGTATTTGTTTGATTAGTTAGTGATTTCAAAACGCATAAATTACAGCTATTTAATTATACCCTGGATTATTCAGGTGATTCAGTTTGAAGTTTACATCCATTTCTTTTTGAGGAATGGGGAATAATTCATGTTTCCCTTTTACAAAATTTGTTGGTGCCGGATAACTGGAGATTACATAAGTCGTTTTCATATTTTGAATAGCTTCGTATAAAACACCCCAACGAATTAGGTCGTACTTACGAGTTCCTTCATAACAAAGTTCGAAACAACGCTCCCAATACAATGCCGTACGGAATTTTCCCTGATTGTCGGCATCGGGAATAAAAGGAAGAAGTTTTGCTGTTAACACATTATTTATTTTATTTTTAGGATAATAGAGCGTAGTATAATTTGAAAAATCCTGACTAAGAGGAGTAGCTTTACTTCGGGTTCTAACCAAGTTGAGTACATCAATTGCTTCGGAAGTACGCCCTACTTCGTTCAATGCTTCAGCATACATTAAGATTACATCGGCATAGCGGAGTAAACAGAAATTTACGTCTGTATTGTTAGGGTCTTTGGCCGGATAGGGCATCCATTGACGGCGCCACTTGCCCGGATAATATGCATATTTATTAGTGGATGAAACTGAATCACTGGTAGGTGTAACAGAATATTTACAAATATTGGTAACGCGACGGATATCGGTTGCTTCGTACCATTCATCCCACTCAGGAAGTACCCTAAAATAGGAATTGGCTCTGCCATATTTACTTGCAGGGTCGGTAAGAGGACCTATACCTGCACCCCAGTTTCCGGCATCTTCCTGATCGCCAGTTGAGGTATAAAAAGCTATTTCAAATAAACTTTCCTGTGAACTCAATATACCTGCACTGTTGTTTTTGAAAAACTGATAATAGCTCGTAAACAGACTGTGATATCCATTCTGTTGAAATGCAGCATATTCATCAATAATGGCATTAAAAAATGCAGTTCTTTTTGTATCATCGGGTCGGGTCAATGTTCCATCCATCTTCAGATAATAACCTGCTCTCGAAAGTAATACACGCATCAACAAAGCCCGTGCAGCACCCTGAGTTGCCCGTTCCGGACTACTTCCTGCTTTTGCCCAGGGAAGCTTAGTTTTTGCAATATTAAGATCAGCTACAATTTGATTGTATATTGTATCTCTCTCTACCCGGGCATTATATGCATCGCCAATGGCACTCGAAGAAGACGTTTTATAGGGAACATCGCCCCAATATCGGACTAAATCATAACTCAACAGAGCTCTTAAAAAATGAGCTTCCCCATCATATTGGATTAATAATGCTGAGTCAGCACTCGTTTTAAAGGGTATTTTGTAAATATTTTCAATGGCAAGGTTAGCACGGTCTATACCCTGATACTTATACATCCACATATCCCCTAAATTGATATTTCCGGGCGTAACCATATAATGTGAAATGTCACGTTTTTGATTATCGGTTGCTGTCCCTGATACATAATAATTATCATCGGAGGTTTGTACGTACATTTCGCTGGTACCGTAGTGTTTCAATTTCGATAAATCGTCGTAAATTCCAACAATAGCCATATTTGCATTAGTGGTATTGCTAAAAAAACTTGCACTGGCAATATAGGATGATGGCTTTTCTGTCAGGAGATCTGCACAGGATGTCATCAATAATGTCGACAGTAGACTCAATAATATGATTTTATAGTTTGTTTTCATAAAGATAATTTTTAATATTTAGCACAATTAGTAAATAGTAAATGAAAAATCAGTAAAGTTCTTAGAAGTTCAGGTTAATACCAATAGTTATGGTACGACTACGTGGATAAGCACCCCAATCAACTCCCGGAGTCAATCCGGTTGGATTTCGGGTACTGGTTTCAGGGTCATAACCGCTATAGTTAGTAAAAGTATAGAGGTTATTTGCCGTAGCATACAATCGGCATTTGGTTATTCCAATTTTAGAAATAATGTTTTTGGGCACTGAATAACCCAAGGTGACATTATTGATTCTCAGGAACGACCCATCTTCCACGCCGTAAGATGTTATGTAAGTATCGTTACCTCCCATATTAAGATAAGAAGCAATCGTTTTATTTGCATTCAAATCATTCAATTGAGTAGGATCAGTTATACGATTCCCGTTGGCATCAATGGTAATCCAGCGATTGGATGAATTGACCACTTCGAGTGCATTTCGGTTGGCTATTCCGGTAACCGAATTATACATTTTAGTAGCATTTAATACGTTTCCTCCTACACTAAAGTTTACGAAGACACTTAAATCGAAATTTTTGTAGGTAAAGGTATTATTCATACCACCATAAAATGAAGGAGCTGCATGACCAATCACAGTTCGGTCGGCATCAGTAATTTTTCCATCAGGAATTGGGTTTCCATTGGCATCAATAGCTCCGGCTATGTCCTGATACTTCCAGAATCCGGGTTGTGGCAATTTTCTGGAGTCAGATGGGATACCAGTCTTCAATGTATAAACCTTAGTGTTGGCATTATAGTCAAAATCACTTACCTGATACAATCCGTTTATTTTATAACCGTACATTTCACCTATCGGCTGACCGACTTTTACAATGTAATCGGTCTGTCCAAAACCAAAACCTGATTCCTGAAGGAATGATTGTTCACCTGATAGGGCAACAATTTTATTCTCATTATGTGAAATATTGAAGTTAGTAACCCATTGAAAATTTTTGCTTTTGACATTGATACTTGTAATAGTTAGATCAAAGCCTTTATTTTCAGTTTGTCCAATGTTTTGTATCATGGTGGTATAGCCCGAAGAAACCGGAAGGGTAGATTGCAAAAGCAATTGCGAACTATGATTAATATAGAATTCGGGAGAAATAATTAAACGCTGATTAAAAAATCCCAAATCAAATCCCATATTCATCGTTTCGTTTGCTTCCCATTGAAGATTTTTATTTGGAATTTGGTAAGGTGCATAACCCGAAGTAGTTGCACTTCCGAATGGTGCTGTTACAGAATTCATTAACGCCAGGGATCCATAATTGCTGATACGGTTATTTCCAGCATCACCATATCCAAAGCGAACTTTTAAATCTGAGAAAATGTCTAATTCTTTGATGAATTTTTCTTCGCTGGCACGCCAGGCAACCGAAGCCGAAGGGAAATAGCCCCATTTTTTTGCAAATTTCGAAGAACCATCAGCACGATAGGTGACTGTCAACATGTATTTTTCGGCGTAGTTGTAATATCCACGGGCAAAAAATGAAATTAATTTGTTGTCGTCATTAAAATAGGACTGTGGTATTCCGGGAGTTGCACCTAAGGACATATCGTTCAATCCTATAATATCATTCGGGAAATTAAAAGTACTTGCTTGAACGTATCGTGTCCAGGTAGTTACATATTCCTGTCCTACCATTAAGCTATACTTATTTTTTCTAAAACTCCCATCGTAGGTCAGTGTATTCGCTGTTTGAGTAGTTTGAGTATCAGCATTTTTTATCCAACCCTGAATACTACTGCGTAATGCAGTCATATTTTGAGCTCCGAAGAAATCCGAATTTCGCTGAGTATTATACATCATTCCGATGGTATTCCTGAAAGTCAGTCCACTTACAATCTTATAGCTAAATCCTCCATTCAATTGAAAAATTCGCTGTTCAGTATTTTTTTGTTCAGAGGTTGCTGATATAACCGGGTTTTGCATAACATTTCCGGTAACTGCATCCAACAGTGGGTCAATATTCAGCGTGAGCAAATCATTGTCATTTCCTGTGATTCCAATGGTTGGGCGGTATTGAATCATTTGACTAAGCGGGTTGAAATAAGTATTTCCATCAGATGATCCCTGTCCGTACACCTTACTTTCGGTATAGCTTGCTGTAGCCGAAGCGCTGAATTTGTCACTAATCTGATGGTCTACTTTTAAGCGGGCATTACTTTTTGTACGACCACTTGCTACCATTTGTCCCTGATCATCATTGTACGAATAAGATAAATTGTATTTCAATTTTCCCGCACCACCATCAATACTAATTCGGTGATTTTGTGTATAAGCTGTTTGTCCAAATGCCTGATCCTGCCAGTTGATAC